>DATGFB010000226.1:0-13451 GCA_035309605.1 Jatrophihabitantaceae bacterium | reverse complement strand
TCTCGTAGTGCTCGAGCTCGACCTGGTAGAGCCGGACGATCTCGATGGCCATGCCGGCCGTACCCGCGATGCCGACCAGCGAGTAGTCGTCGGACGCGAACACCTTCTCGATGTCGCGTTGCGCGATGAAGTTGCCCGCGGTGGCGCGGCGGTCGCCGGCCATCACAACGCCGTCGGCGTATGTGGCGGCGACGATCGTCGTGCCGTGGGGTGCGAGCGGATCGACGGCTCCGCCGCGCGGCAGCAGGTCGGGTGCCGCGGCCGCGACGAACTCGGTGAACGACGACGTGCCCGGCGCGGTCGCGAAGCGCAGGATGCCTTGGTCGGCGCCGGCGCCGACTCGTTCGTTGCTCACCCCGCGACCCTACCCAGTCGCGCCGCCCCGCCGCCGCTCAGCCTCGCAGCGATCTTGGTAGGCGTCGGTCGACATGACGGCCGATCGCCGTCAAGATCAACTACTCCCCGCCCTTTTGGACAAAGGCGCGGACAAAGTCTTCGGCGTTGGACTCGAGGACTTCGTCGATTTCGTCGAGGATGGCGTCAACGTCTTCGGTGAGCTTCTCGTGGCGCTCTGCGACGTCGGACGACGCCGAGGCCTCGACCTCCTCGACCTCGTCCGTCTGCTTCTGCGGGCGGCTCTGACTGCTGTCGTCGGTAGGCATCGGCTGCCACTCCCCTCCTCGGTTCTATGCAGTCCAATCTATCCCTGTGCGGTGTCGCGTGCCGCGCGAACCGCCATGTCGGCGCCCACCGATACGGTGCGGGCATGGTCGTACCTGCGCGGATCAGCCTGGTGACGGTCGGTGTGCGTGACCTCGTTACGGCTACGCAGTTCTATGAGGCCATCGGTTTCGAGCTGTCGTCGGCGTCGGTTCCCGGCGAGGTCAGCTTCTTCCACACCGGCGGCGCGATACTCGCGCTGTGGGGCGTCACCGATCTCGCGGCCGACGCGGGACTGTCCGCGCCCGAGCTCGACCGGTTCCGCGGCTGCGCTCTCGCGATCAACGTCGAGTCACCGGCCGAGGTCGACGCGGCCATTGAGACAGCGGAGCGTGCCGGCGGCCTCGCGGTCAAACGCGGCACCGCCACCGACTGGGGCGGCTACAGCGGGTACTTCGCCGACATCGAAGGAACCCTCTGGGAGGTCGCACACAACCCGTTCTGGCCACTCGACGAGCGCGGCCTGCCGCAGCTGCCTTAGGACGACACGTTCAGCGCGTGCGTCGCGGTCGAGCCGCCGTCCGCGACGAACTCCGCGCCGGTGCTGTACGAGCTGCGATCGCTGGCCAGGAACAACACGAGCTGCGCGATCTCCTCCGGGCGACCCTGGCGCTGGATCGCGAGCTTCTTCGTCACCGGGCTGACGTCGATCTCGTGACCGCCGATCGCATCCTGCACCATCTTCGTGTCGATCATGCCCGGATGCACCGAGTTCACCCGGATGCCCTTCGGCCCGAGCTCGAGCGCCGCCACCTTCGTCATGCCGCGGATGGCGAACTTGCTCGCCGCATAGGCGATTGTGTACGGCATTCCGGCCAGGCCTTCGACCGACGAGAGGTTGACGATCGAGCCGCCGGCCTGCATCACGCGCGCTGCCGCACGAATGCCGAGAAAGCAACCGAACTGATTGGTACGCACCACTCGCTCGTAGTCGGCGAGCGTCGTGTCGGCGACGGCGGAGAAGTGCAGCACGCCGGCGTTGTTGACGAGCACGTGCAGCCCGCCCAATGCCTCGACGGCCTCGCCCACGACGGTCGACCACTCGTCCTCGGCCGACACGTCGAGATGCCGGTAGTACGCCGCGTCGCCGAGTTCGGACGCGAGCTCCTTGCCTGCCTCGTCGTTCACGTCGGCGATGACGACGCGCGCACCCTCCTCGACGAACAGGCGTGCGGCGGCAGCACCTTGTCCGCGGGCGGCTCCGGTGATGATTGCGACCTTGCCGTCCAGCTGGCCCATTGAGGGGGAACTCCTTCTACAACGTCGGCCGGCAGACGCGGCACGGTGTGGGGTCGACCTCGGTGCCCGTGAGCGGGCGCAGATCGTCGCGATGTGCGATCAGCGGACAGTCACGGCGGTGCACCGTGGTCCCGTCGCCGGCGAAGACCGGAGTGGCGCCGAGGTCCGTCGTCGCGTCGTCGACGCCGCCGACGACACCGGCTCCACCGACGCCGCCACTCGGCCGCGGCAGCCGGTCTGCCAGCAGCAGCATCGTGTCGGCGAGTTGGCGAGCGCTGTCGCGCTGATCGGCCGCGACCTTCGCCAGCCACGCGCCGAAGTAGAGGAAGCCACCGAGGAACGTCAGCCCGAGGCCGAGGATGCCGCCCGAGATCAGGTACGTGGCTTGGTCGTACGCGTAGTGCGAGTGCGCCGTGCCGTACCAGCCGAGCCCGATAACGACGATGCCGAGCGGCATCATCACGCCGCCGACCGCGAACAGGATGAGCTGCACGTTGCGCCAGCGTTGGTCGCGCACCGCCGCCGCGTTCGCGGGAGCGCGGCGCTCAGTGGACTGAGCGTGAGGTGGCACTGCTGCCACAGTCGTCGTCGCCATCGCTCATTCCTTCCGCAGGTCGGGCACGCCGGTGGCCAACCCGTATCCGCAACTTCGCCCGCCGAGCAGCAAGGGGCCGCCGGCCATGCGCATCGCCCAGCCGACTACCGCGGCCAGCGCGAGCAACCCGAGGATCAACATGCGCGGTACCGAGCCGAGGGCGGGGAACGCGTACGACGCCGGCGCAGTGCCAGGAGTCCCCGGCGTTCCCGGCAGCTGCGTGCCACCGTTGGACGTATTGGCCGGCAGCGTGCCGTTCGTGACCGGGCCCGTGCCGGTGCCGCCTGTCGTCCCGGCGCCCGCCACGCCGACGCTGCCGCCGCTGGGGAACTGGAAGTTGTAGGCAGGTGCACCCGTCGCGGTGGTGTCCGTCGTGCCGACCGTCAGCACGATGCGCGGGCCGAGGCCGAGGAACGGCGAGAGCTGGTCGCGCAGCACGGGCGGGATCTGCGCGACGATCGGGTTGAGGATGCTGTCGAGCACCTGCTTGAGCAGCTTGGTGTCGATGACGATCTGCAGCGCGCGGTTCGACACCTGCCCGGATGCGCCGGTCGTCGACTGTGTGACCGGCATGACGTGCAACTCGAGCCCGAGCGACGACAAGAGGTTGCTGACCGTCGTCGACAGCGCAGGCAAGCCGAGATCGATACCGTCGGTGCTCAGCGCGATCGGTATGCCGAGCAGCTTCAGCTGGCCGATCGTCGTGGTTTGCGACGTCGTCGCCTTGGCGCCGTCGCTGACGACCTTGGACTGCACGTCGAGCCCGGCGATCGAGATGATGCCGCCGAGCAGGCTCAGGTTGCTCACGGCGGCGTGCGCCTCGGCGGTCACCGTCTTGTCGGCGACGGTGGTGACGCTCGTGCTCGTGACGTTCTTCGCGCTCACGACCGCGGCAACCGAACTGCCGACGTCGAGTGGCGACGGCTTCGTGGCCGTTTGCGTCGGCGACGGCTTCAGGCCGCCGAGCTGCGGGAGGCCCGAGCCGATGCCGCCGAGCGGATTGGAGCCGTCCCCGGCGAGACCGAGCAGCGTGACCGACGCCTTGGTGTTGAAGCCGTCCGTGGAGGTCGTCATGCCGTTGCCGTCGGTGAGCTGGATCGTGTTGTTCGCGGGCGCCTGCGTGGTTGCGGGGTAACGCGAGTCGACCTGCAGCGGGTAGACGCTGCCGGGCTTCTTGGTGATCTGGTCCCACCCGTCGCCGAGCACGACGCCCGGCCACAGGTAACTGGAAAGCGCGCGACTCGTGGGGCCGCTGTCGACGTTGGACTTGGTGTAACCGATGCTGCCGTCGCCCTGCGGGCTGGACGGGATCGGGATGGTGGGGTCGAAGATCTCGATGTGCACGACAGCGGCAGTCGCGATGCCGGTGTAACCGCCCAAGGACGTGTCGCCGTGGACGGCGGGCCCAGGCCACACGAGGACGACGAGCGCGGCCAGTAGCCCGCCCGCCAGCCACTTGCGGTGCGACTTCACGCTGCGCCTCCGAAGTACAGATCGGTCAACTTGTGCTGGATCTCAGCCGGTTCGCCGGTCGTGACGATGCGACCACCGTGCATCACGGCCGCGTAATCGGCCACTCGAAGCGCACTGCTGGCGAATTGCTCCACCACCAGGATCGAGACGCCCTGCTCCGCGATCTCGGTGACCGATTCGTACAGTCCCTCGACGATGAGCGGCGCCAGGCCCATGGAGAGCTCGTCGAGGAGCAGCAGTGCCGGGTCGGATGCGAGCGCGCGGGCCAGCGACAGCATCTGCTGCTCGCCGCCGGACAGGCTGCCGGCGAGCTGACGGCGGCGTTCGCGCAGCCGCGGAAAGCGTGCGTAGGCGTCGGTGAGGATCTTCTCGACAGGAGGACCTGCGTAGGACGCCAGCCACAGGTTCTCTTCGACGGTGAGATTGGGGAAGATCCCGCGGCCCTCGGGCACCATGCACAACCCGGCGCGCGTGAGCTCGTCCGGCGAGGCACCTGACACGTGCACCCCGCCGAGATGGATGTCACCCTCGGTCGGTTGCATCAGCCCGCTGATCACCTTGAGCAATGTCGTCTTACCGGCGCCGTTCGCGCCGAGCAGTGCGACCACCGCACCGCGCGGGACGGTCAGGTCGACACCGCGCAACACTTCGATCCGGCCGTAGGCGGCGCGCACACCGATCAGTTCGAGGATCGGGACGTTCATGTGCGTCCCTCCTCGTCGACGGTCGGCAGCTCCATCGTGGTCTCGGCTGGAAGTATCTCGCCGAACGCGCTTGTGTCGTCGTCGACGTGGCGTGTGTCGTCGACCGCTCCGGCGATCTCGTCGAGTGCGTGCAATGCCGCTTCTGCGGATTCGCTCGTCTCGTCGACGAAGCCGAGGTAGGCGGCTTGCACGGTCCGGTCGGACCGGATCTCGCCGGGCGTACCCGTCGCGATCACCTTGCCGAACTCCAGCACGTGGATCAGCTCGCACACCGACATCACGAGGTCCATGTCGTGCTCGACCATCAGGATTGCGGTCTCGTCGGCGGCGAGGTCCTTGAGCAGTTCGCCGAACGCGTGCGTCTCGTTCTCATCGAGCCCGGACGACGGCTCGTCGAGCAGCAGCAGCCGCGGCTCGATCGCGAGCGCGCGCGCCATCTCGAGCAACCGGGCGACTCCGGTGGGGACGGAGTCGGCCCGCTGATGTGCGTACTGGCGGATACCGACGCGATCGATCAACTCGTCGACGGTCTTGTCCTGCCGCGATCCGAACCAGCTGCGCACACCGCCGTAGATCTCTCGCGCGGCGAGCACGTTCTCGCGCACGGTCAGCGAGCCGAACGCCTCCAGCCGCTGGAACGTGCGGCCCATGCCCGCCTTCGCACGCGAGTTCACCGTCGAGCGCGTGACATCCTGCCCGCGGAAGCGCACCCGTCCTTTCGTCGGCGACTGCAACCCGGTGATGACGTTGAACAGCGTCGTCTTTCCCGCGCCGTTCGGGCCGATGAGTCCGGTGATGGAGCCCGACTCGACCGAGATCGAGGCGTTGTCGACGGCTGTGACGCCGCCGAACTGAACGGTGACCGCGGTGGCCTCAAGCAACGCCATGGCTGGCCACCTCGCTTTCGAAGTCGGCGTCGTAGGCCGGCTCGCGCAACGGTTCGACTGCCTTCGACCCGCCGGAGGCGTCGCGCGACTCGAACAGCGGGATGCGCGACCACACCCATCGCGTCCACTTGAACAAGTAGTTCGCGATGCCGTTGGGGTCGCGGCCGAGGCTGACCGCGCCGACGCCGATGACGAGGTATTCGATGCCGGCGATCGCCTTGCCGAAGGTGCCGGGCAGCACGGGCAGCAGCATGAACAGCGCGCCGCCGATCGCGGCGCCGGTCACCGACGTGACACCCGCGATCACGGCGAGCGCCAGTATCAGCAGGCCTTCGAACGCGACGAAGTCGGTTTGCGACACCGTTTCGCGCAAGCCCGCGTACAGCGCTCCCGCGAGGCCGGCGATGCCGGCGGACGCCGCGAACAACGCGACGCGGAACCAGCGCTGGTTCAACCCGAGCGTGCCGCAGGCAGCGGGGCTGTCGCGCATGGCGATGAGCAACCGTCCGACCGAACCGCGCCGCAGCGCGAGCAGGCCCATCCCGAGCAGGACGAAGACAACGCCCATCAGCGTCACGAACGACCGGTCGCTGGTGAAGTGCAGGCCGAACAGCGTCATGCGCTTGGCGTTGAGGCTGCCGTTGAACCCGAACAGGAAGTTGGCCTGGAACACCAGCTTGTCCATGAGCTGGGCGAACGCCAGCGTCGCGAGTGCGAGATACAGGCCGGTGAGCCGAAGCACCGGTAACGCGACCAGAGCTCCGACCGCCGCACATACGAGCACCGCCAGCAACACGGCGAGCGGAGACGTGGTGTCCATCTTCGCGACGACAGCCGCGCCGAGCCCCATGAACGACAGCTGCGCGAGCGAGACATAGCCGCCGTAGCCGGTGAGCAGCATGAGCGAGAGCATCACGATGGCCCAGGCGATCGCCAGACCGGTGCGTTGCACGTTGACGGCGGTGAGCAGCGGCAGGATCGCGATCAGTGCGATCAGCACGCCGACACCTGACTCGAACGTCCTGAGCAGCGTCGGTACGGGCGCGGCAAGGATGCCCTTGATCTGGCCGACGCGCAGCTGCACCTGCGGCACGAAGATGACGATGAGGAACAACAGGAACGTCGGCAACGACGACTGGAAGCCGAAGAAGCTCGGTGTCGTCGGCAGGTAGCCGACCGCGAACGACTGGCCGAGGCCGAGCACGATCGCGCCGACGAACGTGAGCGGCAGGCTGCGCAGCCGTCCGAGCATCGCCGCGGCGAACGCGTTGATGACGAGGAACGTCAGCTGGTAGTAGTCCAGTCCGACGTACGAGACGAGCAGGATCCCCGCGAGTGACGCGAGCGATGAGCCGATCGCCCAGCTGAGCATCGACAACCGGCTGGCGCTCGCACCGAACAACTCGACGAGGTCCTGATTGTCGACGACGGCGCGCATCGCGGTGCCGGTACGCGTGCGGTTGAGCAGGATGTACAACCCGCCGGCGACCACCACGGACAAACCGATCGTGAGCACCTGGTGATACGTCACGACCAGGTTCCCGACGATGAACCCCTTGTTGCGGAAGAAATAGCGCACCGGCGCGCGGCCCCTGTCGGTCGGCCAGAACTGGATCGCCAACCCGACGAGCATGATGAACAGGCCGATGGTCACGACCAGGCTGACGCTGACCGGCGCATTGCCCAAGCCGCGCATGACGACGCGTTCGAGTGCGATGCCGAGCGCCGGCGCGAGCACGAACAGGATGAGCAGGATCGCGGGGACGACGGGCCAGTGGTCGGCGACCGTGAGCTGCCAGTAGACGAACGACATGAACATGCCGATCGCGCCGTGCCCGAGATTGAAGACCCGCGTGGTCGCATAGGTCAGGACGAGACCGGACGCCGCGATCGCGTACGCCGCACCGGTGAAGAGACCGGTGATGGCGAATGCGAGGAACTCGTTCACGGTGTCAACGCACCTACACCTTCACGACCGAGCCGCAGAGGTAGTTGCCCCCGGAGTTCTCGCGGATCCACTTTCCGTTCTGCAGCGTGATGAATCCGTAACAGCTCGCGGTGATCTTTGCGCCCACGTGTTGCGGGCCGAACAGCCCGTTGCCGGTGTAGTTGTCCACCCCTCGCAATGCGTCGATGAGACTCCCGCGCGTCAGCTTGCCGCCGAGGCCGAGCGCCTCCTGCACGAACAGCCGTCCCGCCGCCCAGGCGTACAAGCCGAAGTAGTTCGGTTGGGCCCCGGGGCTCGTGCGCTGCAGCCACGTCTCGTAAGTCTGCATCTCCGGGCTCTGGCTCACCTGTTCGAAGGGCAGCTGGTTGGCCCAGATGTGCACCCCGTTGACGGCCGAGCCACCCGACTGCACGAACGACGGGTCGTAGAACTCGGGGTCGAGGATGAACTCGGGCGTGAAGTTCTGCTGCTGCATCGCTTGCGCGAGGCGTACGGCGTAACTGATCGCTCCGACGAACTCGACCCATTTCACGCCCGCGGACTTCATCGCCGACACGTAGGTCTGGTAGTTGAACGCCGTGACGTCGATGCCGGAGCTGTACACGAACTTCATGCCGGCGTCGGTGAAGCCCTTCATTTCGTTCTGGCCGTTCAGCTGCGCGGCACCGGCGGCGAGCCACAGCATGGCGGCGTGTTGCGTGACGTCCGCCCCGAATTTCTGGATGTAGAACTTCGGCGGTTCGGTCGGGATGTAGGACGCATTGAGCGACATGGTGCCGAAGACGTTGGGCACGTTGATGCGGGCCTGCTCGGTCGCCGCGGCGCGCAGGTCAGGGATGCCGCAGTTCTGCACGGTCTGCGCTCCGCCGTCGTCGAACGCGCCCATCGACCCGACCATCGCGAACGAGCTGCCGCACGCGGTGGTCGCGGCCTGCTGGTCACCGCTGGAACTCGTCTGGCTGTCGAGCAGCGTGAGCGCGAGCTTGCGTCCGCAGATCGACGACGCGGAATTGAAATACGCGACGAACGCCTTGATCGCCTGCTGCGCGCCGGCGAACAACCCGGGCACCGGGCCACTGACGTCGGCGACGTTTGCCAGTGTGATCGTCGAGTTGGTGATGCCGGTGGTGTTCTTGAAGCCCGCGCAGCTGCCGATCGTGAATCCGGCTGCCGCGTTGCCCGGGTTGCTCTGGCCGCCCGTGTTGCCCTGACCGTTGTTCCCGCCGCCGGTGCCGGTATTGCCGGTGCCCCCGGTGCCGCCCGACCCGTTCTTGGCGCCCTTCGCGCCGGTGGTCGCACCCGGGACGAACGCACCGGGGCTGCCGTTGGTGCCGTTGCTGCCGTTGTTGGCACCGCCGAGCCCGCCCTGTGCGCCGAAGAACTTCGACGGAGGCACAGCCGAACCGCACGCGGCCAGCACGACGCAGGCGGCGGCAGCGAAGGTCGCCTTCAAGGTGCGCTGTCTGCGGATTGCCACTCGTCTTCTCCCAGCCGTCAGAGTGTCAACAGATCGGTGCTGGCGAACGTGCGGCTCGGATCGCGTTGGGCGAAGTACGAGCCCAGCGTGGCGTCGAGTTCGTCAGCCGTCCAGACGGAATTCGTACTGTCGAAACGCCGCTCGACGGTGGGCGGCGCGAGCAACGCGACCATGCCGCTGTACACCACGAAGACCTGACCGTTGATCGCCTCAGCGGCCGGTGACGCGAGGTACGCGACGAGCGGCGCGACGTGCTCGACCGAAAGCGGGTCACGTCCGTCGGTTGCCGAATCGGGGCCGAAGACACCCTCGGTCATGGCGGTGCGGGCGCGCGGACAGATCGCGTTGGCGCGCACTCCCATGCGCGACATGGAACGTGCCGCCGACACCGTGAAAGCCGTGATGCCGGACTTCGCGGCCGCGTAGTTCGGCTGTCCTTCGGAACCGGTCAGCCCGGCCTCGGACGACGTGTTGATCAATCGCGCGTACACCAGCGCGCCGGTCGACTTGAACTGCTCCCGCCAGTGCGCAGCCGCGTTGCGCGATAGGAGGAAATGCCCGCGCAGGTGCACTCGGATGACCGCGTCCCATTCCTCGTCGGTCATGTTGAACAACATCCGGTCGCGGGTGATCCCGGCGTTGTTGACGACGATGTGCAGCCCGCCGAAGTGCTCGATCGCGGTCGACACCAACGCGTCGGCCGTGGCCCGCTCGGCTACGTCGCCCTCGACCAGCACCGCCTTGCCGCCGGCCGCCTCGATGTCGTCGACGACGTCCGAGCCCGCCGTGGAGCCCGCGATGTCGTTGACGACGAGGTGGGCTCCTGCACCGGCGAGGGCGAGCGCCTCGGCACGGCCCAAGCCCGCTCCCGCGCCGGTCACGACCGCGACCTTGCCGGTGAGATCGAGCGGGCCAGCCGCGGTCATGGACAAATCCTCCTGAATCGGGCGTTCAGCACGGTGTGATGCAGCTGACTCTAGAACGTGTTCTTGTTTTCCTCAACTGCTGTCAGTCGAGCAATTTCAGGGCATTTTTAGGGCAACGAGCCACTGCAAGGGCAACGCGTTCTACTCGATCTTCGGGCGGTGAAGGTTGCAGGATCTGCAGCTGCTCGTCGTCGTCGACCTGGAAGATGTCCGGGGCCAGTCCTTGGCACACTGCGTTGGCCTCGCACAGATCGCGATCGACCTGGATCTCCATGCCGTGCCTCCTGTCGCCGCCTCACAGTGCAACGAGGGCCGCCGCATCCGGTCACGTCGGCGTTAAGCCGGCGTGTTGTTGTGCCGGCGCTCTCCTCGGACGTGCGGCCGATGATAGAACGCGTTCTAGTGATGAGCAATGGCGTCCGTAGGCGCGTCGGGTTCGTTGAAACCGGTCGAAAGTCTCGACGCGATACGGTGGCCGGGTTAACCTGCCTAGAACGCGTTCCACTTTGGTTTCAGGTCGGCGACGGCGGCCCCTGGGAGAGCCCATGCAGATCAGCTACTCGGCCGAGCACGAGGCGTTGCGGGAAGAGTTGCGCAGCTACTTCGCCACGCTCATGACGCCCGAGCGCAAGGCGGCGCTGACCAGCGGCGATTCCGAGTACGGCGACGGCACTGTCTACAAGGACACCGTCCGACAGATGGGCAAGGACGGCTGGCTCACGCTCAGCTGGCCCGAGGAGTACGGCGGCCGCGGCGGTTCGGCGATGGAGCAGCTCATCTTCACCGACGAGGCGGCGGTCGCCGGCGCGCCGGTGCCGTTCCTGACGATCAACACCGTCGGCCCGACCATCATGAGGTTCGGGACGCCCGAGCAGCGCGCGTTCTACCTGCCCAAGATCGCCTCGGGCGACATCCACTTCTCGATCGGCTACTCCGAGCCGGGCGCCGGTACCGACCTGGCCTCCTTGCGCACGCGCGCGGTGCGCGACGGCGACGACTGGGTCATCAACGGCCAGAAGATGTGGACCAGCCTGATCCAGCACGCCGACTACGTGTGGCTAGCGTGCCGCACCGATGCCGACGCGCCGAAGCACAAGGGTCTGTCGATGATCATCGTCCCGACCACCGCCGAAGGCTTCTCGTGGACTCCGGTGCGCACGATGTCGGGCCCGACCACGAGCGCCACGTACTACAACGACGTGCGTGTACCGGTAGCCGAGACCGTCGGCGAGATCAACGGCGGCTGGGCGCTGATCACCAACCAGCTCAACCACGAGCGCGTCGCCCTCACCTCGGCTGCGCCGCTGCAGGTCGCGTTGGCCGAGACGAGGGAATGGGCGCAGAACACCAAGCTGCCCGACGGCCGGCGGGTCATCGACCAGGAGTGGGTGCAGACCCACCTCGCGCGCGTGTATGCGGGCACCGAGGTGCTCAAGCTCATGAACTGGCGGGTGGCGTCGGCCGAGCACCTCGGCCCGGCTGCCGCCTCCGCCAACAAGGTGTTCGGCACCGAGTTCGCGACGCAGGCCTACCGGCTGCTCATGGAGGTGCTCGGCGCGAACGGCGCGGTGCGCATGAACTCCCCCGCCGCCCTGTTGCACGGACGCGTGGAGCGCATGCACCGCGCGGCGCTGATCCTGACCTTCGGCGGCGGCACGAACGAGGTGCAGCGCGACATCATCGCCATGGCCGGGCTGCGGCTGCCCGCGAGCGGACGCTGAGGAGGCGACGATGGACTTCACCCTGAGCGAGACGCAGCACGAACTCGCCGCGCTGACCCGCCAGATCGTCACCGACCAGATGACGCAGGACCGGCTGAAGGCGCTCGAGCGGCAGCCGTCGCACTTCGATCGCGATCTGTACGCGGCGTTGGCACACGCCGGCGTGCTCGCGGCCGCGCTGCCGGAATCCATCGGCGGCGGCGGGCTCGACCTGCTCGAACAGTGCAGCGTGCTCGTCGAGCTCGGCCGCGAGGTCGCGCCCGTCCCGTACCTGGAGAGCATCGTGCTCTCGGCCGCCGCGATCGGTCACTTCGGCACGGACGCCCAGCGCGAGCAGTGGGCGAAGCCGGCTGCCGACGGCGCACTGGTCCTCGTACCCGCACTGAGCGAGGACCTCGTGGACTCGATGGATCGCCCGACGACACGCGCCGAGCGCTCCGGCGACACGTGGACGATCACTGGAACCAAGGCCGTCGTGCCGTTCGGTGCCATCGCCGACGCGTTCGTGATCCCGGCCGTCTCTGACGACGGCCCGTCCTTGTTCATCGTCGCGGCCGACGCACCGGGCCTGACGATCACGCCCGAGGTCTACGTCGACGGCGACCAGGTTGCCTCGCTCGAGCTCAGCCGCGTGCGCGTCGACGAGTCGCTGCGGTTCGGCAACTTCGACATCCTGCACTGGTTGTCGGTCCGGGCGACGATAGGGACGTGCGCGCTACAGCTCGGCGTGCTGGAGCGGGCGCTCGAGTTGACCGTCGAGTACGCCCGCGAGCGCAAGCAGTTCGACCGCCCGATCGGCAGTTTCCAGGCCGTTGCGCAGCGCATGGCCGACGCGTACATCGACGTCGAGGCGCTCCGGCTCACGATGTGGCAGGCCGCGTGGCGCAAGGCCAACGCGGTGCACGGTATGGAGCCGATGTCGACGGCGAAGTTCTGGGCCGCCGAGGCAGGCCATCACGTCGCGCACACCGCAGTGCACGTGCACGGAGGTGCGGGCATCGACGTCGATGCGCCGACGCATCGCTACTTCCTCGCGGCCAAGCGCAACGAGTTTCTGCTCGGCTCGGGAATGACGCACCTGCGCGCACTCGGCGCGGTACTTGCCGCGACGCCCGCCTAACCCGACAGCGGCACCACGCAGCGGCTGCCGGTGTAGATGGTGGGCATGCAGCGGTTGCAGTGGATGCACGTCGAGCGCGTTTCGCGGTCGGCTTGCATGCGGTTGATCAGGTCCGGTTCGCGCAGCAGCGCGCGGCCCATCGCGACGAACTGGAAGCCGCTCGCCATCGCGTGTTCGATGCCGTCCACACTCGTCACGCCGCCGAGCAACACCAACGGCAGCGACACGGCGGCTCGCACCTTCATTGCGTCCGGCAGCAGGTAGAGATCCTGGTACGGGTAGTCGTGCAGCCGGGTGCGGCCGAAGAGTTTGATGCCGGTGCGCACCGGTTCGGGCATCGCGTTCGCGAAGTCCTTCAGCGGCGCGGGCCCCTTGAACAGGTACATCGGGTTCAGCAGTGAACTGCCGGCCGTGAGTTCGAGCGCGTCGAGCGAACCGTCCTGTTCGAGCCACCGCGCCACCTGCACGCACTCGTCGAGCTGGAAGCCGCGCTTGACTCCGTCGTCGAGGTTGAGCTTGGCGAGGATCGCGATGCGGTCCCCCACCGCTTCCCGCACGGCGCGTGCCGTCTCGCGCGCGACGCGAGCGCGGTTCTCGAGCGTGCCGCCGTAGTCGTCCTTGCGGCGGTTGAGCTTCGGGCT
>DATGFB010000225.1:0-2543 GCA_035309605.1 Jatrophihabitantaceae bacterium | reverse complement strand
GACAGCGCCATCGCCGACGGGAACAAAACCGCCCGCTCGACGCCCTGCTGATCCATCGTCTTCAGGCGCACCTCGCGGTCGAGGTATTCCGGCCGCATCGGCTCGGGCTGGTAGGTCTCGTCCGGGTCGCCCGACGACATCTGGCGCAGCATCTCCTTCAGCGACCCGGGCTTGTAAGCCCTGTCGAAGCCGAGGCCCTGCTCGGAGTTGAACACGGCGACCCGGTCACCGGCCAGGACGCGCTCCGTGCCGTCCGGCATGCGCACCGGTGCGATCGCGTGCTCGAGCCATTCCTTCGGAAGGTGGCGGGTGAACGCGTCGCGCGTCTCGTAGCAATGGGTGTCGCAGTCGAACAACCCGAAGTCAAGGGCGGTCATCATGAGTCCTCTCGGATGCCTGCATGCAGGCAAATGATATAACTCTTTATAGCGGAGCGCGAGGGTTTCTTTCGAGTGACACCGGTTGTTGGACGGTGCCGATCTTACGCCGTAAAGTCTCCGCTGTGACCTCCCGGACGACGCTCACCGAGGAGCAGATCGTGAGCGCCGCGCTGCGCGTCATCCGCACGGAGGGACTCGACGGGCTCACCATGCGCCGGCTCTCGGCCGAGCTGGGCGTATCTGCGATGGCGGCCTACTACTACGTGGCCAACAAGCAGGAGTTGCTCGACATGGTCGCCGCGCGAGCACTCGCCGACATCGGCGTCCCCGCCCAGCGCAACCTGTCCTGGCACGTCCGGCTGCGCATGCTCATCGACCGCATCGACGCCGAACTGCGGCACTACCGCGGCGTCGAGGAGCTGCTGCTCGAACGGATGCACACGACGCAGCGCCACGTCATGCGGGCGATGATGGAACTGCTCGCCGAGGCCGGGTTCGATGACGCGGGCATCGTGATGGCTTACGCGACGGTGCACACCTATCTGTTCGGTCGTTACCGGGTGTCGCTTGCCGGGCCGCCCACCGAGCGTGCCGACGAGCAGAGCGACGACATCGTGGCGCGGCTCATGCCCACCGTGGCTTCACTGCGCGGGCGCGACTACTACGACTTCGGCGTCGAGACGGTGATTGCCGGGCTGCGCGCTCAGCTGCGGCAACACCAGCGCACACGCGATAGGAGCAACCGTGACTGAGCGGCCCGTCGGTGAACCGACCCTGTTGCACGAGGACGAGGAGACGCTCGGCGAGCCGAGCTTCGAGATGTGGGTGCGCGACGGCGACCCGATCGCCGGGGGCTCGTACTTCGTGCAGCCACCGCTACGTGCGGTGAGTGCCACGTGGGATACCGCGCGGCCCGACCGGCTCGTTGTGCGCGCCGACGACGGAACCGAGTGGTTCGCAGACGACGTGCCCCGCACCGGCGGGGTGAGCGTGCGACTGCGGCCCGTGTCAGGTTCGCATCGCGCATTCTCGCCCGACGCCTGAGCCGCGCGTCTCACGCCGCTGCTCGCGGCGAGCTACGCGGCTTGGACGTTGCCGGGTGGCTCGCCGATGTGCGGGAACAGGTCCAGGAACGCGCCGACGGTGACGCGGTGCCGGACGCTCTCGTCCACGCCGTCGAACAGTTCATGCAGTGTCTTCTGCGTGTGTCCGTACGTGCCCTCGAGGTGTGGGTAGTCGCTGCCGAACATGACGTTCTGGTACCCCATGGAAGTCACCGCATCGACCGCGGTCTCGTCGTGCTGGAACGACACGTACACCTGGCGGTAGATGTACTCCTTCGGCAGCATGGACAGCTTCGGTCGCACGAACATGCCGTGCTGCCGGTAGCCCTCGTTCATGCGGTCGCCCAGGAACGGCGCCCACGCCGCACCGCCTTCGGATATGAGCACCTTGAGATCGGGGTGACGATCGAGCGCGCCGCCGGCGATGAGCTGGGTCGTGGCGCGCTGGCCGCCGTAGGTCGTCTCGACGTAATTGACGACCGCGCCACCCGGGCCGCGGTAGAACACCGTCGGGCCGTCGGTACCGATGTGGATCGTGAGGATGAGCCCGGTCTCCTCAACCGCGGTCCACAGCGGCTCCCAATCGTCGTTGTTGTACGTCGGCTGCCCGGCCGGCGGAACGGTCGGCATGTAGACGGCGTAGTGGCCGCGGGACTTCGCGCGGTACGTCTCGGCGACCGCGTCCTCGATCGAGAGCAGCGGCAGCATCGCGGTTGCGATGAGGCGATCGGGCGCAACGTCCTGGATCTCGGCCAGCGCCCAGTCGTTGAGGGCCTTGCAGCCCTCGCGCACCAGCACCGGGTCCTTGATCATGTTGGCCCACATGCCCAGCGACGGGAACGTGACCTCGCCCCACACGCCTTCCTGGTCGAGGTCCTTCAACCGTTCGTACGTGTTCGCCGCGCCGGGTGGACGCACGCTCAGGGTCTCGATCGTCTCGCCGGCGAATTCACCCTCCTTGATCGGCTTGGGCAGCCGGCGCTCGATGACTTCGCCATCGATATACACCGTCTCGCTGGCGCCGCTCTCGCTCTTCACCGAGCGAGGCATCCGCTCGGCGAGTGCCGGCGGCAGGGTCTTCTCGAACAAGTCGGCCGGC
>DATGFB010000224.1:0-9844 GCA_035309605.1 Jatrophihabitantaceae bacterium | reverse complement strand
GAGAGTCGGCCAAGCGTGTCATCGCCGGCATCCTGTCGAGCGCACTCGTCTTCTACCCGGTGACCGGCAACGCGACCAACACCTACCCGGTCGTGTCGAGCGACCGTGCCGTGACGGCGTTGTTCGGCAGTGCCGCTGCCGTGACGTCGGCGCTCGTCCGCCTCGTTCCGGGCACCGATGCACAACGGGTCGCCGCGTCGATGCAGGGGAACTACCTCGCGGCGAGCCTGGTCGCGACACCGATCGCGGCCAACGCACGCGGCCTGTTCGCCGCGAACATCGCGTTCTTCCGCTTGATGCAGGGCTTCCTCGCGCTCGGGCTGCTCATCGGGATCACCGGGCTCGGCGTCGTAATGGTCCGCGCCGTGCGCGAGCGGCGGCGCACGATCGGCGTCCTGCGTGCCCTCGGCTTCCAGGCCCGAACCGTGCAGCGCTCGTTCCTCGACGAAGGCGCGTTCGTCGCCGCGGAGGGCGTGCTGCTGGGCGGCGTGCTCGGCGTGCTGACGACATGGCTGATGTACCAGAAAAGCGCGGCGTTCAACGGGGTGCGCGCGGGGTTCCCGATCGAGTGGACGATCATCGGCGTCCTGTGCATCGCCACGTTGCTCGCATCGCTCGCCGCGACGGTCGGCCCCGCACGGCGTGCGGCCCGCATCCTGCCTGCAGTTGCCGTTCGGGTCGCGGACTAGCCGTGAACGCGAGCCTGACGTTCCTCGGTGGCGCCGGGACGGTGACGGGGAGCAAGTACCTGCTCGAGAGCGACGGCGGCCGGATTCTCGTCGATTGCGGGCTGTTCCAGGGCGTCTCGGAGCTGCGCCGCCGCAACTGGGAGCCGCTGCCCGTCCACGGACGTGACATCGACGCGGTCGTGATCACGCACGCGCACCTCGACCACAGCGGTTACCTTCCCGTGCTGGTGCGACACGGTTGGGACGGGCCGGTGTACACGTCCGAGGCAACCGCACGACTTGCCGAGATCGTCCTCACCGACAGCGCGCACCTGCTCGAGGAAGAGGCCGCGCATGCCAACGAGCACGGCTGGAGCCGCCATCGCCCGGCCCTGCCGCTGTACGACCAGAAGGACGTCGCCCGCGCGTGCGCGCTCTTCCGGGCCGCGCCGATAGGCGAGTCGGTGCCCCTGCCCGGCGGCATCGACCTGACGTTCGGCCGCGCCGGCCACATCCTCGGCTCGTGCTGGGCGCGGCTGAACGTCCCCGTCGGCGCCGCGGCGCGGACCGTCCTCACGAGTGGCGACCTCGGCAGGCACAGCCACCCGTTGCTGCGCCCGCCGACGCCACGCCCCGAGGTGGACACGCTCCTGCTGGAGTCGACGTACGGCGACCGGCGCCGGCACTCTGTCACCGCGGGTGACGACTTCGCCGAGATGATCAATCGCACTGCGCAGCGCGGTGGTTCGGTCCTCGTCCCCGCGTTCGCCGTCGACCGCACCGAGGTGTTGCTCTACGAACTGCGCAGGCTGCGCCTCGAGGGACGCATCCCTCAGCTGCCGATCGTCGTCGACAGTCCGATGGCACTCGCGTGTCTCAAGGTCTACCGGCAAGCGCTGGCCGAGGGCGCGCCCGACCTGCGTCCCGACCTGCCTGCCGACGTCTTCGAACTCGAGGGGCTCGTCGAGGCACGCACGCGAGACGAGTCGATCCCGTGGAACCACCCGCGCCTGCCCGCGATCATCATCTCCGCGTCCGGCATGGCGACGGGCGGACGCGTGCTGCACCACCTGCAGGAGATGCTGCCCGACCGCCGGCACACCGTTGCGATCGTGGGCTTCGCCGCGGAGGGCACGCGGGCACGGCAACTGCTCAACGGCGCGACCGAGCTGAAGATCCACGGCCGCTACGTGCCGGTGCGCGCCGAGGTGTTCGCGATGGATGCGTTCAGCGCGCACGCGGACTGCGGCGAGCTGGTGGAGTGGGCCACCGGTGCACCCGCTCCGGACACCTGCTTCGTCGTCCACGGCGAAGCGTCCAGTGCGCAGGCGCTGGCCGAGCGGTTGCGCAGCGAGGCCGGCTGGACGGCGATCGTGCCTCGTGATGGCGAGCGCGTCCGGCTATGACGACGCGTGCAGCGTCCTTGCAGCAAGCGAGGGCTAACCTGGCGCGCATGGCGGCGGCGCCTCCCACCGTCGGCGCGGATGCCGTCCGCGCCACTCACACCGAGCACGACCGGTTGCTCGAGGACGGTGCGCGCTCGGCTCGCGTCCGCTCGCTCGTCGCCGCGTCGTGGGAACGTTCGATCGCGGCGGGCGTGCCTGTCGACAGCGCGGCCGCGCCGCTGCTCATCGACCGTCCCGACCTCGTCGAGTACCGCGACGCGCATCCGCTGTCCCGCGTGTTCCCGCTGCTCTACGACGTGCTCGGCCGCGCCGCCGAGGAGTGCGACAGTCTGATGGCCGTCGGAGATGCGGGCGGGCAGTTGCTCTGGGTGTGCGGGCGTCCCAGCGTTCTGGCCCGCGCAGAGCGCATCAACTTCGTCGAAGGCGCCGCATGGGACGAGGCGCACGCCGGCACCAACGCGCCGGGCACCGCGCTGCACCTCGACGCCGCCGTGCAGATCCATGCGTCCGAGCACTTCGCGCGCAGCGTGCAGCCGTGGAGCTGCGCCGCTGCGCCCATCCACGACCCGGTGTCGCAGGCCGTCCTCGGCATCGTCGACATCACCGGCGGCGAGCTCGTCGCGTCACCGCAGACGCTGGCGATGGTGCGCGCCGCGGCGCGGATGGCCGAGGCGGAGCTCGGCCGGCTCATCGCGATCACGCCACCGGATCAGCTCTGGCTGCCGCCGCGTCCCGCCGCGACGATCGAAGGTCTCGGCCGCCCCGATTGCCAGATCACCGTCGAAGGCCGCGCGATCCGGCTGACGCCGCGGCACAGCGAGATCATGGTCCTGCTCGCCGAGCACCCCGACGGCCTCAGCGGCGACGAACTCGCGATCGAGTTGTACGCGGAGGACGTCCGCAACTCGACGACCCGCTCCGAGCTCGCGCGACTGCGCACCATGCTTGGCGAGCATGTCCTCGAGTCGCGGCCGTACCGGCTGCGTCCCGGCGTCGAGTGCGACTGGCTCGTCACCGACCGCCTGATCGCGCAGGGCCGCGTCGGTGATGCGCTGCGTTCCTACCGCGGGCCGTTGCTGCCGAGCTCGGATTCGCCCGGCGTCGTGGCGCGTCGCGAGCGGTTGGAGGGCCAGCTGCGCACCGCGATCCTCGCGTCCGGCGACATCGATCTGATGGTCGCGTGGACGCGCTCGCGCTGGGGCGCGGACGACCTCGCGATGTGGCAGGCGCAGGTCGGGCTCCTGCCGTCGACCTCGCCGCTGCGCGCGATCGCGATGTCCGAAGCCGACCGCCTGGATCGCGAATACGGCGTGTAGGACGTTGGTCCCATCGCGATGCAGCGTGCGGGCAACGTGGCTCGGCCTAGCGTTCGCCTGATATCGGCCGGCATCTGGCGTGGCCGGACAGTCCAGGAGGTGGACGATGACAGTCCATTCAGCGCCCGGAACCGCGGGTAGCCCGGTGACCGTGGCGAGTCGCTACGACAACTTCGTCGGCGGCGAATGGGTGGCTCCGGCCAAGGGCGAGTACTTCGCCAACCCGTCGCCGGTGACCGGCCAGGCATTCACCGAAGTCGCGCGCAGCACGGGCGAGGACGTCGAGGTCGCACTCGACGCAGCGCACGCGGCCAAGCGCGCATGGGGACGCACGCCGGCAGCCGAGCGTGCGGTGATCCTGAACAAGATCGCCGACCGCATCGAGGAGAACCTCGAGTCGCTCGCGCTCGCAGAGACGTGGGAGAACGGCAAGCCGATCCGCGAGACGCTTGCTGCAGACCTGCCACTCGCGGTCGACCACTTCCGCTACTTCGCGGGCGCGATCCGCGCTCAAGAGGGCGGCATCTCCGAGATCGACGCAGACACGGTCGCCTACCACATCCACGAGCCGCTGGGCGTGGTCGCTCAGATCATCCCGTGGAACTTCCCGCTGCTCATGGCGACGTGGAAGCTTGCGCCGGCGCTCGCAGCGGGCAACTGCGTCGTCATCAAGCCGGCCGAGCAGACACCCTGGTCGATCCTGAAGTTGATGGAGCTGATCGGCGATCTGCTGCCGGCAGGTGTGCTCAACGTCGTCAACGGCTTCGGCGTCGAGGCAGGCAAGCCGCTCGCGTCGTCGAGCCGAATCGCGAAGGTGGCCTTCACCGGCGAAACCACGACCGGCCGGCTGATCATGCAGTACGCGTCGCAGAACCTGATCCCGGTGACGCTGGAGCTCGGCGGCAAGAGCCCGAACATCTTCTTCGACGACGTCGCGTCCGCCAAGGACGACTTCTACGACAAGGCCCTCGAAGGCTTCGCCATGTTCGCTCTCAACCAGGGCGAGGTGTGCACGTGCCCGTCGCGTGCGCTCATCCAGTCGTCGATCTACGACCAGTTCCTCGGCGACGCGGTCGCGCGCACGGAGCAGATCAAGCAGGGCAACCCGCTCGACACCGAGACCATGATCGGCGCGCAGGCGTCGAACGACCAGCTCGAGAAGATCCTCAGCTACATCGACATCGGCAAGCAGGAGGGCGCACGCGTCCTGACCGGCGGACACCGTGCGCAGCTGGGCGGCGATCTGGCCGGCGGCTACTACGTCGAGCCGACGGTGTTCGAGGGCCACAACGGCATGCGCATCTTCCAGGAGGAGATCTTCGGGCCGGTCGTTTCGGTCACGAAGTTCGACACCGAGACCGACGCGATCGCCATCGCGAACGACACGCTGTACGGCCTCGGCGCCGGTGTCTGGACGCGCGACGGTGGGCGTGCCTACCGCGCCGGCCGCGAGATCCAGGCCGGACGCGTATGGACGAACTGCTACCACCAGTACCCCGCGCACGCGGCGTTCGGCGGTTACAAGCAGTCCGGCGTCGGGCGCGAGAACCACAAGATGATGCTCGATCACTACCAGAACACGAAGAACCTGCTGGTGAGCTACTCACCGAAGGCGCTCGGGTTCTTCTAGGCCGATGAGCGCGTCCGAGCTCACCCGAGTGGACGTGACCGGTGCGGCGGCGGACGAACTCCGCCGCCTCACGGCACGTCACGGTCCGCTGATGTTCCACCAGTCCGGCGGCTGCTGCGACGGCTCGTCGCCGATGTGCTACCCGGACGGCGAATTCCTCACCGGCGACGCCGACGTGCGGCTCGGCGATCTGGACATCGGGCTGCAGCGGTGCGTCCCGTTCTGGATGTCCGCGAGCCAGTACGAGTACTGGAAGCACACGCACTTGACCGTCGACGTCGTGCCTGGTCGCGGCAGCGGGTTCTCCGTCGAGGCACCCGACGGCGTGCGGTTCCTGATCCGGTCGCGTCTCATGACCGACGACGAAGCCGCTGCATTCGGCCTGCTGTCCTGATCCCCCCGAATCGTCGTAACGTGCCGCTGCTATGAGCGCGGCACGTTACGACGATCGCGAGCAAGCGCGGCCGTCGGCGATCTCGTACACCGCGTCGACGTCGCCGTCGTGCAGGCGACGGTGCGAGCTCATCACGATCGTGCGCCCGCGCGTCGCACGCAGCAGATCGAGCAGCACGGCGCGCTCGGTGTCCGCGTCGAGATGCGCGGTCGGCTCATCGAGAACGAGCACGTCCGGGTCGGCGAGCAATGCGCGCGCGAGGAGCAGTCGTTGCCGCTGCCCGCCGGACAACGCGGCGCCGTCAGGGCCGGCCGGTGTGTGCCAGCCGTCCGGCAGCGCCTCGATGAAGTCGGACAACCGCACCCGCCGCGCGACCTCCTGCAAGTGCGCGTCCGTCGCGTCCGGCCGCACCACGCGCAGGTTGTCCGCGAGCGATGCGTCGAAGACATGGTCGCCCTGAAGCGAGCCGGCGACGAGCGGCGGCATATCGGCCGCCCGCAACCGGTCGACGTTCACCGCCGTGCCGCCTCGTTCGACCACGACCTCGCCGGAGTGCACCGGCGTGAGCCGGAGCAGCGCACTCAACAGAGTGCTCTTGCCGCAGCCGCTCGCACCCACCAGCGCGACACGCTCGCCCGGACGGACTGTCAGGTCGACCTCGTGCAGCACGTCTGCGGCCGACATCGACGGAGCTACGGATGCCGCGGTCGCGGCGAGGCCCGTCGCACCTCGCGGAACGATGCCCGGTCTGCCCGGCTCGGCCAGCGGCACCGGACGGTTGAGCACATCGGCGACGCGCGCGGCTCCCGCGCGCACGGCCGACCACGCAGCGAAGGCGGACGGCAGCGGTGCGATCACTTCGAACGCGACCAGCACGCATGCGACGAGCACTCCGGCGTTCACTCCGGACAGCGCGCCGGACGTCACCGCGCGAGCTCCCGCGGCGAGCACCAGCGGCATCGTCACAGCGGATGCGGTTGCCGACAGCGCGACTCCCGCGGCGGCGGCGAGGGCGGACCGACGCGTTGCGATGAGCAGCTCCGTGTCGAGACTTTCGATGTCGCGCACCGTGCTGCGAGCGGCGCCATAGGCGACGAGGTCGGGCAGTCCGTCCGCGAGGTTCGACGTCATTGCATCGCGACGTCCGGCGAGGTCCGATGCCTGCGCACTGTTGCCGGCGAGCACGCGGCTCAAAGCCGGCGCGGCCACCAGGCCGGCAAGGACGCCGATGGCGAGCACCAAGCCGGACCCGGGCGCGAGCGCGGTGGCGAGTGCTACCGCACCGGCCGACGTAATCGCTGCGCCGACGAACGGGACGACGGCACGGATCAGCCCCTCTTGCACACCGTCGACGTCGGACACGAACCGGCGCAGCAGATCGCCGCGTCGCAGATCGCCGGTGGCGAACGGGACGAGCGGCTGCAGCGCCTCGAACACGCGCACCCGAAGTTGCGCCAACAAGCGCAGCGCGCTGTCATGACTGGCCAGCCGCTCGGCGTAGCGCAACAGTGCCCGAGCGAGTGCGAACGTGCGCACGCCCACGACCGCGATCGCGAGCTCCTGCACGTTCGGGTGCTGAGCCGCACGGCAGATCAGCCAGATCGACGTAGCGGTCAACGCGAGTCCGACCAGCCCGGCGACCCCACTCAGCGCCGCCGCCGGAGCGAGCTTGCGTGCCATGGCGCGCAGTGGCAGCGCGACGACGGGACCCGGTTGCAGCTCGGCGGTGGGAACGTTCGTCGTAACACGCAACGGCGCAGGTACGCAGATCTCACGATCGGGGCGAAGCTGCTCGTCGGAGACCAGTCGGCCGCTGTCGATCACGATCCGCCGGTCGGCGACGCGGGCGAGGCGATTGCTGTGGGTAGCGACGAGCACGGTGGCCCTGCCGGCGAGGTCGGCGAGCACTGAGGCCACGACCGCCTCGGTGCGGCGGTCGAGGTCCTCGCTCGGCTCGTCGAGCAGCACGATAGGCACGGACCCGTCGTCGCACACCCGCCACGCCCGCATCAGCGCACGTGCCAGCGCCACACGGCGACGCTGGCCTGCCGACAGCGCCGAGCCGTCCTCACCGACGATCGAGTCCGCCGGCGGTGCCTGACAGCGCGCAATCGCGCGTTCGATGCGGTCCGGACCCGCCGACGGGTCGCCCAACGCCACCTCGGCGGCGACGGTCGGCTGCGTCAGGCGAGGGCGCTGCGACACCCAGGCGAGCTGCTTGCGCCAGGCCTCGAGGTCCAGTGCCGACAACGCGACCGAGCCACCGTCGGCGGATACCACGACGGAGCCGGACTCAGGCCGCACGAAACCGGCAAGCGCGGCGAGCAGCGTCGACTTGCCCGCACCCGACGGTCCCTGCACCGCGACGAGTTCGCCGGGCTCGACGGCGAACGTCACATCGTCCAGGGCGGGACGCTCGCGGCCGGCGTAGCAAACCCGCAAGCTGTGGAAGCGCACACGCCCGGCACAGCGCGCAACGTCCACACCGGTCTCCGCGGATTGCGCGCTGTCGGCTGCGTCGCACAGATCGAGTGCCGCAGCGGCAGCCACTCGCCCGTCCTCGGCGGCGTGATGCTGCGCCCCCATCGCGCGAAGCGGCGCGAAGACTTCGGGAGTGAGCAACAGGACGAACAGCGCCGGCGCGAGCCGCAGCGAACCGTGATCGAGGCGCAGTCCGACATCGACCGCGATCAGGGCGATCGACAGCGTGGCGAGCAGATCGAGCACGAGACCGGACAAGAATCCCGTGCGCAGCGCGGCCATCGTGTGCCGGCGGTACAAGTCGGTCGCACGCCGCACGGTTGCGGTCTGCCGCGCGCCCTGGCCGTAGACCTTCAACGTCGTCAGCCCGCGGACGAGATCGAGGAAGTGTCCGGAGAGCGCGGCGAGCGTGCGGTACTGCCGCTCGGTGTATCGGCGCGTCATCAATCCCACGAGCGCCATGAACAACGGGACGAGGGGCAGCACGACGAGCAGCAGCAGGGCGCTCTGCCAGTCGGCGATGCCGATGCACAGCAGGACGACCGGCGGTATCGCCACCGCTCCCACGAGCGCGGGAAGCGCGCGCGTGACGTAGCCGTCCAGGGCCTCCAGCCCGGGACCCGTCATGGTCGCGAGGCGTCCGGTCTCGGTGCGCGTCCCGCCGCTGTGGCCGAGTCGCACCAGCGCGTCGAGCGCGCGCGAGCGAACGCGGGCCCTGATCAGCACCGACGCACGGGCCGTGGTCCACTCCTGCGCTGCCGCCAAGCCCGCGCGCACCAGCCCTACCGCAACAAGCAGGGCGAGGCGCCCGGACAGCTGGGTAGCCGAACGATGATCGAGGAAGACGCCGACGACGATGTCGGACAGCAACGCTGCCTGCGCAACGGTGAGCACCGCACCGATCGCCTGCCCTGCACCGACGACCACGAGCAATCGCCGTACCGCGGGAACGGCACGGACCAGGCGCGGATCGACGAGCCGGCTCACGACGGGGAACTGCCGCTCGGTTCGCCCGCTCGATCCGCTCCATTCGACGACAGCACTTCGCTTGCGGAGTGCCGCGCCTTCGCGACGATGCCCCCGACACCGCCGGCGTACGCGTCACCCTCGACGTCGGCACCGGTGACGCGGGCACGGAACACCCAGTAGCTCCACGCTTGATAGACCAACACGATCGGCGTCATGATCAACGCGACGACTGTCATCACCTTCAAGGTGTAGGGCGTCGAACTCGCGTTGTGGACCGTGAGCGACCACGCCGCGTTGTTGCGTGCCGGGAGCACGTCCGGCCACAGTGCCGCGAACGCCCAGATCGGGACGAGCAACGTCGTGATCGCGCTGGCCGCGAACGACGCACCTTCCCGGTCGCGCCTGTTGAACAGCAGTGACGCAATGAGCGTGCAGGCAATCAGTGCCGCCAACACGATGCTCACCCAGCCGCCGCGGATCGTGATGGTCCACGCCAGGAACGCAACCGCAGCACCGGCGGTCGCAACGCCGAGTATCGGCGCCAGCCGGTCGGCCACGTCGTGTACCTCGCCCTCCGTGCGCAGCGTGAGGTACGCGGCGCCGTGGTAGGCGAAGAGCAGCAGGGTGAGCACGCCGCCGAGCAGTGCGTACGGCGACAAGAGCGAGAAGAAGCTGCTCGTCATGTTGCCCTGTGCGTCCATCTTCACGCCGCGCAAGAGGTTGGCGAATGCGACGCCGAGCAGTAGCGCGGGCAGGAACGAACCGGCGACGAACGCGGCATCACACCAGCGCCGTCCGCTGTCGGTCTGCGCCTTGCCGCGGTACTCGATGCCGATGCCGCGCAGGATCAGGCCGACGAGCAGCAGCGCGAACGCCAGGTAGAACCCGGAGAACATCCCTGCGTACCAGGCAGGAAACGCCGCGAAGGTCGCGCCACCCGCGACGAGCAGCCAGACTTCGTTGCCGTCCCACACCGGCCC
>DATGFB010000223.1:0-6128 GCA_035309605.1 Jatrophihabitantaceae bacterium | reverse complement strand
CGATCGAATCCGAGGGGGTGTACCCGCTGCCCGAGGCCCAGCGCGACCGGTTCTTGATGAAGATCTCCATCGACTACCCGACCGCGGCCGAGGAGCGCGAGATCGTGTACCGGATGGGCGTCGACCCACCGGTCGCGAATCCGGTGATCAGCACCGACGATCTGCGCCGGCTGCAGGTCACCGCATCACACGTGTTCGTGCATCACGCGATCGTCGACTACGTCGTGCGGCTGGTGCTCGCGACGCGTACCCCTGGTCAGCAGGGCATGTCCGATGTGGCGCAGTGGGTGTCGTACGGCGCGAGCCCGCGCGCGAGTCTCGGGTTGATCGCCGCGGGGCGCGCGCTGGCGCTGCTACGCGGACGCGACTACGTGCTGCCGCAGGACGTGCTCGACATCGCGGTCGACGTGCTCGCACATCGGCTCGTGCTCAGCTACGACGCGGTCGCCGACGGTGTCCCCGCGGCGCACGCCGTACGGCGAGTGCTGCAGACGATCCCGCTGCCGCAGGTCGCGCCTCGCCAGCGCGCCGCCGGACAGCCACCCGGCGCCGCACCGCCCGCACAGCAGCAGCCGCTCGTCTTCGGTCAAGCCGCGCCGCAGCAGCAGCCGCCCTGGAGCGAACGCACCGCATGAGTGACGCCGCACTTCCGACGCTCGACCTGGCCGGGGCCGAGCCGGTGCTGCGGCGCCTCGAGCTCACGGTGCGCAACAAGCTCGACGGGCTGCTGCAAGGCAACTACGCGGGACTCGTGCCCGGCCCCGGATCCGAGGCGGGCGAGTCGCGGGCCTACGTTCCCGGCGATGACGTGCGCCGTATGGACTGGCCGGTGACCGCTCGCACGACCGTGCCGCACGTGCGGCAGACGATCGCGGACCGCGAGCTCGAGACATGGCTCGTCGTCGATCTGTCGCCGAGCGTCGACTTCGGCACCGCGCTCACCGAGAAGCGCGAGCTCGTACTGGCCGGCATCACCGCGGTCGTGCATCTGACCGTGCGCTCGGGCAATCGTGTCGGCGCGCTGATCGGCAACGGCGCCGACGTGCAGCGCATCCCTGCATTGCCTGGCTTGGCCCACGCGCGTCATCTCGTCCGGCGCATCGCGACCACTCCGCGTTCCGATTCGGCCGACGGGCCGACGCTCGCCGACATCCTGGAGTCGCTTCGCCGCCCGCCGCGCCGGCGCGGGCTGGTTGCCGTCGTCTCCGACTTCCTGGAGCGAGACCGCACAGTCGCGCCGTTCGCCTGGGAGCGGCCGCTGCGTGGGCTGTCGGACCGGCACCAACTGCTCGGCATCGAGGTGCTCGACCCGCGCGAGCTCGAGCTGCCGGCGGCCGGGCTGGTCACGTTCGCCGATCCGGAGACCGGGCGCCAGCTCGAGGTGCAGACGTCGGACCCGCACGTACGGAGGCGCTACGCCGAGGCGGCCGCGCAGCAGCGCGCGTCGATCGCGAGCTCGCTGCGGCACGCGGGCGCGGCCCATCTGCAACTGCGCACCGACCGCGAATGGCTCAGTGACGTGGTGCGGTTCGTGATCGCACAGCGCAAGTTCGTCGTCGGCGCCGTCGGCGCGGGGGTTCGCTGATGCATTTCCTGTCGCCGGGCTGGCTGTGGCTGTTGGTCGTCGTCGCGTTGCTTGCGGCGGGCTACCTCCTGCTGCAGTTGCGCCGCCGCACCTACGTCGCGCGATTCAGCAACGTCGAGCTGCTGAGCAGCGTCGCGCCGCGGCGGCCCGGCTGGCGCCGGCACCTCACGTTCGCGCTCTTGCTGGTCGGTCTCACCGTGTTGTCACTGGGCGTCGCGCGTCCCTCGGTTGCCCAACGCGTGCCGCGCGAACGCGCCACGGTCATGCTCGCCATCGACGTGTCGCTGTCGATGCAGGCCACCGACGTGCTGCCGTCGCGCATCGAGGCGGCCAAGACGGAGGCGAAGGAGTTCGCCGGGTTGCTGCCGCCGCGCATCAACCTCGGGCTCGTCGCGTTCGGCGGCACCGCGAGCGTGCTCGTGCCGCCGACGCTCGACCGCGACAGCGTGCGCAAGGCGATCGACGCGCTGCAGCTGCAGGAGTCGACCGCGATCGGGGAGGCGGTCTTCGCCAGCCTGGACGCGATCTCGATCTTCGGTCAGGCCACGACGGCCAAGGGCGACACGCCGCCGCCGGCGCGCATCGTCCTGCTCAGCGACGGCGCGAACAATCGCGGGCGCAGTGTCACTGACGCTGAGGCAGCGGCGAACAAGGCGCACGTGCAGGTGTCGACCATCGCGTTCGGCACCGACAACGGCACGGTCAATTACGGCGGCGAAGACATCCCCGTGCCGGCCGACAAGACGACATTGAGCGAACTGGCGCGCACGACCGGCGGGACGTTCCACGTCGCGGCAACCCTCGAGCAGCTGCGTTCGGTCTACAAGGACATCGGTTCGCAGATCGGCTACACGATCGTGCGTCGCGACATCAGCTGGCGGTTCCTCGCGATCGGGCTGTTGTTCACGCTCGCCGCGGCGGGCGCGTCGATGCTCTGGGCCGGCCGGTTGATGTAGAGCTCAGCGCTGCGGGTCGAGGACCAGCTTGCCGGTCGAACTGCGGTCGAGCAGTGCCCGGTGCGCGTCGGCCGCGTCGGCCAGCGGATAGGCGGCGCCCACGATCGGACGGACCTTGCCGGACGAGATCAGCCCGAACAGGTCGAGCACGGCCGCGGCGAGCATCTCCGGGCGGTGCGTCATGTGCGCAAGCCAGAACCCGATCACGCCGGCGCTGTGCCCCATCAGCGTGGCGGGTTCGATCGGCGTCGGGGCCGTGCGTGATGCCATGCCGAAGAACGCCAGCCTGCCGAACGGCGCGAGCGCGGCCAGGCTCTGGTCGAACACCATCCCGCCGGTCATCTCGAGGACGATGTCGACGCGCTTGCCGTCGTTCGCCTCGACCAAGGCCGCGGTCAGGTCCTCGGTGGTCGAATCGATCGCGACGTCGGCGCCGAGTTCGCGGGTCAGTTCGCGCTTGGCGTCGCTCGACGCCGTCGCGATGACGCGCCCCGCGCCCCAGAGCTTCGCGAGCTGGATCGCGATCGTGCCTACGCCACCGGCACCGGCATGCACCACGACCGATTCGCCGTGGGCGAGGTGCGTGCTCGTGCGCAGCAGATGCCACGCCGTCGCGCCTTGCACGAGGCTGGCGAGCGCGGCGCCGTCGCTGACGTCGTCCGGGATCGGGATCAGCCGCGCCGGGTTGACGGCGATGCGCTCGGCGTAGCCGCCGCTGCTCAACAGGCCGAGCAACCGTCGGCCGTCGGGTGTGCGAACGACCACTTCGCCGCCAGGGATCATCGGCAGCGACTGCCGCGCCAGGTAGGAGTTCTCCGTCTGGTGCGTGTCGGCGTAATTCACACCGGATGCGATGACGTCGAAGACCTGCTCGTCCGCGCCCGGAACCGGATCGGGCAACTCGCGCAACTCCATCGTCTCGGGGCCGCCGAACTCGGTGATCTGGATCGCACGCATCTGCGCACCGTACCCGTGGGTAGCCGCGGCGGCCCCGGCGGCCGTACGCGATCCGATAGCGTCGCTGACGTGGCAGACGCACGATCGGTCCTGGTGACCGGCGGCAATCGCGGCATCGGACTTGCCATCGCACGTGCCTTCGCGGCCAACGGCGACCGGGTGGCGATCACGCATCGGGCCAGTGGCGCGCCGGACGGGCTGTTCGGCGTGCAGTGCGACGTCACGAGCACAACCGACGTCGACGCGGCGTTCGCCGCGGTCGAAGCCGAGCACGGACCGGTCGAAGTGCTCGTCGCCAACGCCGGCATCACCGACGACACCCTGCTGCTGCGTATGGACGAAGCGTCGTTCCAGCGCGTGCTCGACACGAACCTCACCGGGGCGTACCGAGTGGCCAAGCGTGCGGCGAGCGGCATGCTCAAGCAACGGCGTGGACGGATGATCTTCGTGTCATCCGTGGTCGGACTGGTCGGCGCGGCGGGACAGGCGAACTACGCAGCGAGCAAGGCAGGGCTGATCGGGCTCGCCCGCTCGATCGCGCGCGAATTGGGTAGCCGGTCGATCACCGCGAACGTGATCGCGCCGGGCTTCATCGAGACGGACATGACCGCCGAACTCAGCGAAGCACGCCGCGCCGACGTGCTCGCGAACGTACCGGTGAAGCGGTACGGCACAGCGGACGAGGTCGCCGCGGCTGCGGTGTATCTCGCCTCGCCCGGCGCCGCGTACGTGACCGGCGTCGTGTTGCCCGTCGACGGCGGTATCGGGATGGGGATCTGAGCGCATGGGACTGCTGGACGGCAAGCGACTGTTGATCACCGGCGTCATCACCGACGCGTCCATCGCGTTCGCGGTGGCCAAGCTCGCGCAACAAGAAGGTGCGACGATCGTCCTTACCGGCTTCGGCCGCATGTCCTTGGTACAGCGAGTGGCTGCGCGCCTGGCCGAGCCACCGCCGGTGGTCGAACTCGACGTCGCCAACCAGGAGCATCTCGACACGCTCGCCGACCGCGTTCGCGAGCACGTCGACGGAATCGACGGTGTACTGCACGCGATCGGGTTCGCACCTGCGTCATGTCTAGGCGGCGGCTTCCTCGACGCTCCGTGGGAGGACGTCGCCACGGCGGTGCACGTCTCGGCGTACTCGCTCAAGTCGCTCGCGGTTGCGACGCTGCCGCTCTTCGGCGATGCCGGCGGAGCGATCGTCGGGTTGGACTTCGACGCGCGAGTGGCGTGGCCCGCCTATGACTGGATGGGCGTGGCGAAGGCGGGCCTCGAGTCGACGGCGCGCTACCTCGCGCGTGAACTCGGCCCACGCCACATTCGCGTGAATCTCATCGCCGCCGGCCCGATCCGCACGATGGCCGCGAAGAGCATCCCCGGATTTGCCCAGTTCGAGGACGCGTGGGATTCGCGCGCACCGCTCGGCTGGGACAACGCGGACGCCGGACCGGTTGCGCGCAGCACGCTGGCGCTCCTCTCTGACTGGTTCCCGGCGACGACCGGCGAGTTGGTGCACGTCGATGGCGGCTTCCATGCCATGGGCGTCTAGCTGTGCCTGGCCCGGCATTCGACGGATTCCTGCTGCTGTCCTTCGGCGGGCCGGAAGGCCCGGACGACGTGGTCCCCTTCCTGCGCAACGTCACGGCCGGTCGTGGTGTACCGGACGAGCGGCTCGCACAAGTCGCTGAGCACTACCAGCACTTCGGCGGTGTTTCGCCGATCAACGCGCACAACCGCGCGCTGCTCGAGGCGCTGGGCACCGAGTTCCGGGCGCACGACATCGACCTGCCGTTGTACTGGGGCAACCGCAACTGGCAGCCGTTCGTTGTCGACGCGGTACGTGCGATGCGCGATGACGGGGTGCGCCGGGCGTTGGTGCTCGCGACGAGCGCGACCGCGTCGTACTCATCGTGCCGGCAGTATCGAGACGATCTCGCGCAGGCGCGCGCGGCGGCGGGCGACGACGCACCTGAGCTGGTGAAGCTGCGCCACTTCTTCGACCATCCCGATTACGTAGCCGCCCACGCAGCAGGCCTCGCAGCGGCGCTCGCCACATTGCCGGACGACGTGCGCGACGAGGCACGCCTGGTGTTCACCGCGCATTCGATACCGGTGGCGATGAACGACTCGTCCGGGCCGGACGCGAACGGGCTGTATGCAGCGCAGCAACGCGAGACCGCCCGGCTGGTCGCGGAGGCGGTGGGTGGTACCGGGGCAGCGTTCGACCTGGTGTGGCAGTCGCGGTCGGGCCCACCCCAGGTGCCGTGGCTGGAGCCCGATGTGAACGACCACCTGCGTGCGCTCGCTCTGACCGGCGTGCGCGCCGTCGTGGTGTGCCCGACCGGATTCGTGTCGGACCACCTCGAGGTGCTGTGGGACCTCGACAACGAGGCGCGCGCGACCGCGACCGAACTCGGCATGGCGTTCGCCCGCGCGGCCACTCCGGGCACCCATCCGGCCTTCGTCGCCATGGTGCGCGAGCTGGTGCAGGAGGAGCTGACCGGAGCACCGCCGCGCTCGGCGGGACTGCTCGGGCTGTGCGGCATCGAATGCCCGCCGGGATGTTGTCCCGCGCCGCGACGGGCGACTCAGCCGGACTCAGCGAGCGCGTTGTAGCCGGCGAGCCG
>DATGFB010000222.1:0-2107 GCA_035309605.1 Jatrophihabitantaceae bacterium | reverse complement strand
GCCGCGTACGTCGCGGTGATCGGGCCGGGCGACGGCGCGTCGGAGGCCGAGTGCGCTCTCGCGTTCGAGCTCGGCGAGCTGCTCGCGTCGCGCGGGGCGGTGGTGCTGACCGGTGGACGCGGCGGGGTGATGGCCGCGGCGGCACGGGGCGCCGCTGCGGCGGGCGGCACGTCGGTCGGGTTGCTGCCGGGCACGTCTCGCACGGACGGCGAGCCCGCGCACACCGTCCTGCTCGCGACCGGCCTCGGCGAGCTGCGCAACGGCCTGCTCGTCCGATGCGCGGACGCGGTGATCGCAGTGGGCGGCAGCTGGGGCACGCTCAGCGAGATCGCCCTCGCCATGCGCACCGGCGTACCAGTGGTGCAACTAGCAGGCCGATCGATCGACTTCGCCGATCGACGGCCGGACGAGGCGGCGGTGGCGAAGGCGGCAACGCCGGCCGAAGCCGTCGCCACCGTCCTCGAGCAGCAATCGTCGTAAGCAGACGTGGTCATGACCGCGCACGGGTATGCCGATCGCGGACGGGCGGCGGCAGAATGGGACGCGTGACCGTCAGCACGCCGATCCGGCCGGGCCGCCTGTCGCCGCGGCGAGCGGTGCCGGCGTCGATCGCGCGGCCACATTACGTCGACGCGCCGCCCGGCACGCCCGCCGACTACGACGACCCGCTCGTCAAGGACGCGGACACGATCGCGCGCATGCGCATCGCGGGCCGCATCGCTGCCGACGCGACCGTCGAGGTCGGCCGGCACGTCGCACCCGGCGTCACGACGGACGAGCTCGACCGCGTCGGACACGAGTACCTGATCGCGCACGGCGCGTACCCGTCGACGCTCGGCTACAAGGGTTTCCCGAAGTCGGTGTGCACGTCGGTCAACGAAGTGATCTGCCACGGCATCCCTGACTCGCGCCCTCTCGAAGAAGGCGAGATCGTCAAGGTCGACATCACCGCGTTCGTCGACGGTGTGCACGGTGACACGTGCGCGTCGTTCGTGGTCGGCGATGCCGCGCAGGAAGTACGCGACCTGAGCGAACGCACGCACGAGGCACTGCTGCGTGCCGTCAAAGCGGTCCAGCCGGGACGCCCGATCAACGTGATCGGACGCGTCATCGAGTCGTATGCGCGGCGCTTCGGCTACGGCGTCGTGCGCGACTACACCGGCCACGGAGTGGGCCAGTCGTTCCACACCAAGCCGACGATCCTGCACTACGACGAGCCACGCGCACGTACCGAAATGGTCAGCGGCATGACGTTCACGATCGAACCCATGCTCACGCTCGGCGGCGTCGACTGGCTGATGTGGGACGACGACTGGACGGTGCTGACGAAGGACGGCTCGTGGGTCGCGCAGTGGGAGCACACGCTCGCCGTCACCAACGACGGCGCCGAGATCCTGACCCTGCCGTCGAACCTGCGGTGACGAGGACCACGCAACGAAACTCGGCACGTCCCACGGATGTCACCTGTCCGTCATCTCGCACGCGGACCGTGGAGGCATGAGCACCACGACAGAGACCAACGTGACCGACCTCTACATCTCCAAACTCAACGCACTCGTGACGAGCGATCGTGAAGACCTGATCGCCGGAATGCTTCTCGACTACGACCGCGCCCGCGACGAAGACCGGATCGCTCAGGAGCGCTCGCACCCGGACGCGTGAGCCGTCCGCGTCACGGCTGGAAGCGGTAGCCCATCCCGGGCTCGGTGATGAGGTACTGCGGACGGCTCGGGACGGGCTCGAGCTTGCGGCGCAGTTGCGCCATGTAGATGCGCAGGTAGCTGGGATCGGTGTGATCAGGGCTGCCGCGCATCTCGGTGAGCAGCGCCCGACCCGTGACGAGCTTGCCCGGACGGCGCAGCAGCGCTTCGAGCAGGTGCCACTCCGTCGGCGTGAGATGCACGGGCTCGCCGTCGCGCTCGACCGTCATCGCCCCGAGATCGACCTGCGTGTTCCCGAACTGCACGACATCGCTCACGTCGACCGTTCCCGATCGCCGTGTCGCTGCGCGCAGCCGGGCGAGCAGCTCGTCGATGCTGAACGGCTTCGTCACGTAGTCGTCCGCGCCGAGGTCGAGCGCCGCGACCTTGTCGCCGGTGCCGGTACG
>DATGFB010000221.1:0-2473 GCA_035309605.1 Jatrophihabitantaceae bacterium | reverse complement strand
GACCTCACCGACTACCTGACCCAACCGCGGTGGTACCAGCGGGAGCGCGACCAGCACGCGGAAATGCCGGAGTCGATCGCGTATTTCTCGCCCGAGTTCGGCATCACCGAGGTGTTGCCGCAGTACTCGGGCGGCCTCGGCATCCTCGCCGGTGACCATCTCAAGGCGGCGAGCGACCTCGGTGTGCCGATCATCGGCGTCGGCTTGTTGTACCGCGCCGGATATTTCCGGCAGTCGCTCTCGCGCGACGGCTGGCAGCTCGAGCACTACCCGTCGCTCGACCCGCAGGGGCTGCCGATCCGGCTGCTGCAGAGCAGCGACGGGTCGCCCGTGCGCATCGCGCTGTCGTTGCCCGGCGGACGTTCGCTGTGGGCCCAGATCTGGATCGCGCAGGTCGGGCGGGTGCCGCTGCTGCTGCTCGACAGCGACATCGAGGAGAACGACAACGCGGCACGCCAGATCACCGACCGGCTCTACGGCGGCGGCAAGGAGCACCGGCTCGAGCAGGAGTTGCTGCTCGGCGTCGGTGGTGTGCGAGCGATCCGCGCGTTCTGCGCAGCGACGGGCACGCCCGCACCGCAGGTGTTCCACACGAACGAGGGGCACGCCGGTTTCCTCGGCATCGAGCGCATCCGCGAGCTCGTCGACGGTTACGACCTGACGTTCGACGAGGCGCTGCAGGCCGTGCGCGCCGGGACCGTCTTCACGACGCACACGCCGGTGCCCGCGGGCATCGACCGGTTCCCTCGCGAGCTCGTCGCAACGCACCTGGCGGGCCTGCCCGGCGTGCCCGTCGAGCGCGTCCTCGAACTCGGTGCCGAGCACGACCCGACGATGTTCAACATGGCGCACATGGGCCTGCGGCTCGGGCAGCGCGCCAACGGCGTCTCGCAACTGCACGGCGTCGTCAGCCGCGAGATGTTCGGTGAGCTGTGGCCCGGATTCGATCCGTCCGAAGTGCCGATCGGGTCGATCACGAACGGCGTGCACGCCCCGACCTGGATGGCGCGCGAGATCCTCGAGATCGCCGAGCGCGAGGTCGGTCCGGAGCGCCTCGACGCCGGCGGCGGCTGGGAGGCGATCGAGAAGGTCGGCGACCAGGAGCTGTGGCAGGTGCGGCGCACGCTGCGTGCGCGCTTGGTCGGCGAGGTGCGGCGGCGGGTCAAGCAGTCCGCGCTGCAGCGCGGCTGGGGGGAAGCCGAACTCGGCTGGACGTCCAGTGTGTTCGACCCGGACGTGCTGACGATCGGTTTCGCCCGGCGGGTGCCGTCCTACAAGCGCTTGACCCTGATGCTGCGCGACCCGGACCGGTTGCGCGCGCTGCTGCTCAACCCCGAGCGGCCGGTGCAGATCGTGATCGCGGGCAAGAGCCATCCGGCCGACGACGGCGGCAAGCAGCTGATCGCGCAGATGGTGCAGTTCGCCGACGACGAGGACGTGCGGCACCGCATCACGTTCCTGCCCGACTACGACATCGGCATGGCGCGGTACCTGTACTGCGGCGTCGACGTGTGGTTGAACAACCCGTTGCGTCCGCTCGAGGCGTGCGGCACGTCCGGCATGAAGGCCGCGCTCAACGGGGCGCTGAACCTGTCGATTCTCGACGGCTGGTGGGACGAGTGGTTCGACGGCGAGAACGGCTGGGCGATCCCGTCCGCGGACGGCGTGATCGATCACGACCGGCGCGACGACCTCGAGGCCGGCGCGCTGTACGACCTGATCGAGTCACACGTCGCACCGCGCTTCTACGATCGCGCGGCCAACGGCGTTCCGACGCGCTGGGTCGAGATGGTTCGGCACACGCTGCGCACGCTGGGGCCGAAGGTGCTCGCGACACGCATGGTCATCGACTACACGCGCGTGTTGTACGTCCCGGCCGCGGCGGCCAGCGCGCGGATGGCGTCGGACAACTTCGGGCCGGCGCGTTCGCTCGCGCACTGGCGGGCGGCGGTGCTCGACGCGTGGCCGGGCGTGCGCGTCCTGCACGTCGACTCGCAGCTCGAGGGTGAGCACTCCGAGCTCGGTGGCCGGCTCATGCTGCGCGCCGAAGTGGCGCTCAACGGCCTGTCGCCGGACGACGTCGACGTCGAGGCGGTGTACGGCGCCGTCGATCCCGACAACTCGCTGACCGACATCAAGGCCACGTCACTCAAAGCGGTCGAGGTCACCGACGGCGCGAGCCGCTACGAGGGCGATGTGCCGCTCGAGCAGACCGGCCCGTTCGGCTACACCGTGCGCGTCCTGCCCCGCAGCGAGCTCCTGTCCGGTCCCGCCGAGCTCGGCGTCGTCGCCCTCGCCTGACCCTCCGGCCTCGCGAGGCGAGGCGGTGAGGGTGGCGGCGTCCTGCGACGGCCTGTAGAACGTGTTCTATGTATCGGGTCGTGCAGTGGGCGACGGGCGGTGTCGGCAAGGCGGCGATCGAGGGAGTGCTGAAGCACCCTGAGCTCGAGCTCGTGGGTTGCTGGGTGCACTC
>DATGFB010000220.1:0-8896 GCA_035309605.1 Jatrophihabitantaceae bacterium | reverse complement strand
TCAGGCTGCGTCCACGAGCACGGCTGCGTCCACGAGCACGGCTGCGTCCACGAGCACGGCTGCGTCCACGAGCACGGCTGCGTCCACGAGCACGGCTGCGTCCACGAGCACGGCTGCATCCGCGGCCAGGCATGCATCCGTTGCGCGGTCGCAGCCGCAGCACATCGTGATCGTCGTCCTCGAGAACCACAGCTTCGGCGAGGTGCTCGGCCAACCGGACGCGCCGTTCCTCTCGGGGCTCGCCGCGTCGGGCGCGGTGCTCACCCAGTCGTACGCGGTGAGTCATCCCAGCGAGCCGAACTACTTGGCGCTGTTCTCCGGCAGCACACAGGGCGTCACGTCGGACGCCTGCCCGCTGTCGTTCGGGGCGCCCAACTTGGCCTCGGCGTTGTTCGCTGCGGGTCGCACGTTCGCGGGTTACGCCGAAGGCTTGCCGAGCACCGGATACACGGGTTGCTCGTACGACGGATACGCGCGCAAGCACGCGCCGTGGGTGGACTTCCCGAACGTGCCGGCGGCGGCGAGCCTGCCGATGACGGCGTTCCCGAGCGACTACTCGCGGCTGCCCACGGTCAGCTTCGTCGTCCCGGACCTTGCTGACGACATGCACGACGGCTCGCGCGCGCAGGCCGACGCGTGGCTGAGCGAGCACCTCGGCGGATTTGTGCGATGGGCACCTACGCACGACAGCCAGCTCGTCGTGACGACGGACGAGGACGACTACAGCGCGAACAACCGCATCGCGACGCTGATCGTCGGCGCACACGTGCGACCGGGCAGTTATGCGCAACGCGTCGACCACTACAGCGTGCTGCGTTGGATCGAGTCGACCTACGGCCTGCCGCTGCTCGGCCTCTCGGCCGCGGCCGCGCCCGTCCCGCCGGCCATCTGGACTCAGTCTTAACCGATCCATCGAGCCGCGCACAGCCGACGCAGTTACCCTGCGCGCCAGGCGGCGACCACAAGCGCGCCGCGCCTGGTCAGGAGCAGGTTATGAGCACCCCCGAACCACCGACCGACAATCCGGCCGCTGCCGAGGAGCAGACGGCGCAGCTGCCGCCGTCGCCGCCCGGCCCACCGCCACCGCCTCCACCGGTCGCGGCGCCTCCGCCGGCGTACGCCGGCGGCCCGAACCCGTGGGCCGCGCCGGCCCGCGAGTACTGGATCAACCCCAACCGGCGCGCGCCCGCGCTGATCGCCGGCATCGTCGCGGCGCTCGTGCTGCTGACCGTCGGCGGATTCATCGGCGCCGCGGTCCACGGCAACCACGACCGCGGCCGGGTCATGTTCGTGCCGGGCTATCGCAACGGCCCGGTCAACGGTCCGTTCGGGCCCAACGGGCAGGTGATCCCCATGCCGCGGTATCGCCTGCCGCGGCCGGGCAGCACTGTCACGCCGAGCCCGTCGAAGACCTGACGCCCGCCATCGCGTAGCAACGGCTGCGCCGGCCTGATCCGCTAGAGGTGCCGGACCATCCACTGTTCGCGGATGCGCCGGTCGCGTTTCATCGGTACCGCGTCGCCGATCGCGACGAATCCGGCTCGCTCATAGAGACGGCGCGCGCCGTCGTTGCCGATCGTGACCTGCAGCTTGACGGAGCGCGCCCCGTCCGAGATCGCCCACGCGACTACCGCGTCGACGAGCTCGGCTGCGAGGCCACGGCCGCGGTACTCGGGCTGCACCCACATCGACACCAGCAGTCGCTCGTCGCGCGCACAACACTCGGGATCGAAGTACCCGGCCGCGATCGCGACGGCGTGTGTGCCGTCGAGCGCGAGGAAGTTCGCGCTCGTCCGGGCGCGTCCACGCCATTCGGTCTCGCCGAAGGCGAGTTCGCGCTCGAGCGTCGAGCCGAACGCGTCCGGGTCGCCGGCGAGCGCGGCCAGCCTGATGTCGCGTAGCGGCTGCCAGTCATCCGGCGTGGCGTGGCGAATCTCGATCACGACCGATGATGGTGGCACTCGCGTCGGGAGGCGCCGAACCGTTTTAGGCTGCCGGGGTGCTGATCAGAGCGGCGACCGATGACGACTGGCCCGCGATCTATGCGTTCTTCGCCGCCATCGTCGCAGCCGGGCAGACGTACGCGTACCCCGAGAACCTCTCCAGCGACGCAGCGCACGCGATCTGGATGGAGTCGCCGCCCGGGCGCACTGTCGTCGCCGAGGACGACGGCACCGTCGTGGGTTCGGCCAAGATGGGGCCGAACCGGGACGGTCGAGGGGCGCACATCGCGACCGCGAGCTTCATGGTCGATCCGGCGTTGCACGGCCGTGGCACCGGACGCGCGCTGTGCGCAGACATGATCGAGTGGGCACGCGCTGCCGGTTATCGAGGCATTCAGTTCAATGCGGTCGTCGAAACCAATACCGCGGCGGTTGCGTTGTGGCGGTCATTCGGCTTCGAGGTGATCGGGACCGTGCCCGGCGCGTTCCGCCATGCGGAGCACGGTTACGTGGGCCTGCACGTGATGTTTCTCGACCTCACGCGATGAGCTCGTCGAGCATGCGTCCCAATGCGCCGACGCCGATCGACAGGTGACCCTCGCCCTTTTCCAGATGCACAGTTGCGTGCGGCAGACGCTCGGCGAGCCACTGGCCGTGGGCGAACGGCACCATCAGGTCGTCGCTGCCCTGCCAGACGAACGTCGGCACGTCGCTCAACTCGGCCAGCTCGAAACCCCACGGCTTGGTGAACGCGAGGTCGTCGTCCACCCAGCCGTCGACGGGAACGACGCCGTCGCGCAGTTGAGCCGCCAGGTCTTCGCCGAACTCGTCGGTGAGCACAGCGCGATCCGCGTCAGGAAGTAGCGTCGAGAGCTCGTTGACGACGCCGGCGGCATCGACGTTGCGGAGCTCTTCAGCCTGCTGCTCGTGGTGCGGCCGCAACGCGGCTTCGCCTTCGAGCGCCAGGCCGAACTCCTCGATGTTCTGCTCACCCATGCCGTCGAGCCAGTCGATCCCGTCCGCCGGATACGGCGCAACGCCCGCGATCGACAAGACACCGCGCACGCGCCTGGGCAGCCGCGCTCCGGTCGCGAGGGCATGCGGCCCGCCGCCCGACCAACCGGCGACGTAGAAGCGATCGGCGCCCAACCAGTCGGCGATCGCCTCGATGTCCGGGACGACGTCGACGATCGCGCGGCCGGGGTTGCGCGTCGAGGCGCCGTAGCCCGCGCGCGAGTAGGTGACCAGGCGCAGCCCGCGTGCTGCGCATTCGCGCTGCATCGAGTGGAACTGCGTGACGCACCCCGGCGTGCCGTGGTGGAACACCAGCGGTGTGCCGTCCTCGGGACCGGTGACCGAGACGTCGAGGACGCGTCCGTCGTCAAGCGTGATCGTCATGAGGGCGATGCTAGGGCCGCGCGCCGGAGGATCGACAGCCATAGATCGGCTGAGAGTCGGCTATGGGTGGGCTCGATACACAGGAACTTACAAAACACCTCGCGCATCCTGGACGGGCCGCCCACCCGCCCACCTCGAACGGAGCCGCGTGACCGCCACCGTCTCGCCTGACCCGCGCCTCGCGCTGCCCGGGCCGCAGCCGATTCGGCTGGATCCGCGGGCGGCGTTGGCGCTGATCGGCGCCGGCGCGGCGATCGTGATCGCGATCTGGTGGCAGGACACGTACTTCATCCACGGCTGGGGCGACTGGCTGACGAACGCCGGTCGCATCACCGGCCTGCTGGCCGGTTACGCGATCGTGGTCCTGCTGGCGTTGATGGCGCGTGTTCCGGCGATCGAACGCGGCGTCGGCACCGACCGGCTGGCCCGCTGGCATGCGATGGGCGGCCGGTACACAGTCAGCTTGTCCGTCGCGCACACGCTCTTGATCATCTGGGGTTACGCCGTCACCGCGCACACCGGCGTCGTGCATCAGACCGGTGCGCTGCTCACGACCTATCCGGACGTGATGATGGCCACTGTCGCGTTGGGGTTGCTGGTCGCAGTCGGGGTGGTGTCGGCGCGTGCAGTGCGGCGCCGCGTGCAATACGAGACGTGGCACTTCATCCATCTCTACACGTATCTCGCAGTCGCGCTGATGTTCAGTCACCAGTTCTCGACCGGCGCTGATTTCGTGACGAACGTGAAGGCGCGCGTGCTGTGGTCGGCGATGTACATCGTCGTCGCCGCGTTGCTGGTCTGGTACCGGCTGCTCGCACCGGTGCGCGACCTCGTTCGCCACGACTTGCGCGTGGCCGGGGTGCGCCGCGAGTCCGTCGACGTCGTGTCGGTGTACATGACCGGTCGGCACCTCGATCTGTTGCACGCCGAGTCGGGTCAGTTCTTCCGGTGGCGGTTCCTGGCGCGTGGCCTGTGGTGGGCCGCGAATCCGTACTCGCTGTCAGCTGCGCCGCGTCCCGATCTGCTCCGCATCACGGTGAAGGTCTCGGGCGACCACAGCGCCGAGCTGCTGAGCCTGCGACCGGGAACGCGGGTGATCGCCGAGGGTCCATCCGGTGGATTCACCGCGGCGCGGCGCACGCGCCGGCGCGTCCTGCTGATCGGTGGCGGCGTCGGCATCACGCCCCTGCGTGCGCTCTTCGAGACGCTGCCCGCAGGAGCTACGGACATCACCGTGCTGTACCGCATCAACCGCGTCGAGGACATCGTGCTGCGCGCCGAACTCGACGACCTGGCCGCGCGCCGCCATGCGAAGGTGCACTACCTGGTCGGTCCGCCCAAGCACGGCGCGAACGATCATCTGTCGCCGCAGCGGCTGCGTGCACTCGTCCCGGACGTCGCCGAGCGCGACGTGTTCCTGTGCGGTCCCGAACCCATGATGGAAGCAGCGCGCGTAGCGCTGCGTCAGGCAGGCGTCCCCGCGCGGCACGTCCACTCCGAATCGTTCGCCTTCTAGGCCCCGCGAGGACATCGATGAAACGCATCCTGTTGTCGATCACCGGCACCGTCCTGGGCCTGGTCGCATTGCTGAGCTTCAAGTCGCACGGCCATCCGTTGCGCACGACCGGTGCGCTGCCGTCCGCGGGTTTGCCCGCAGCGTCGAGCACGGCACCGACCGGCACGAGCAGCAGTCCCGGCGTCGCCACATCAGCGCCGCCGAAGCCGGGCGCAGGCACGACGAAGACGCTCACCGGCCAGGCCGTCGAGACGCGTTACGGCATCGTCCAGATCCAGGTCACCGTGACCGGATCGAAGATCAACAACGTTTCGTTCCTGCAGCTGACTGCGTTCGACGACCGCTCGCAGCAGATCAACCAAGCCGCCGCGCCGCTGTTGCTGCAGGAGACGCTCAGCGCGCAGAACTCGCAGATCGACACGGTCTCGGGCGCCACCTATACGTCCGAGGGCTACATCCAGTCGCTGCAGAGCGCGCTCGACCAGGTCGGCCTGAAGTGAGCGCGCCCATCACGGCACTGCCGAGCCCGACCCCGGGCGCGCGTCGTGTCGTGCACTGCATGGGCACGGTGTTCTCATTCGACGTGCGCACCGCGGGCGTCGGCCAGGCAGCACTCGACGAGGCGGAACGGTGGCTGCACCGGGTCGACGAGGTGTTCTCGACGTATCGCGAGCACAGCGAGATCAGCAGGCTGGGGCGGGGCGAGCTCACTGCGGCAGATTGCAGCGACGAGGTGCGTCACGTGCTCGCCGAGTGTGCCCGCCTCGAGGTTGCGACGCACGGCTTCTTCTCGATTCGCGCGACGGGTCGACTCGACCCCTCCGGCTACGTGAAGGGCTGGGCGATCGAACGGGCCAGCGACATCCTGGTCGCGCACGGCTCGACATCGCACTGCGTCAACGGAGGAGGCGACGTGCAGTCGGTCGGCGGCGCCGCGGCCGATCGCCCGTGGCGGATCGGTATCGCCGATCCGCTGCGGCCGCGCACGCTCGCGGCGATCGCGGTCGGCCGCGACCTCGCCGTCGCCACGTCGGGCACGGCGGAGCGCGGCGCACACGTCGTGAATCCGCACACCGGCGTCGCGCCGACCGCGCTCGTGTCGCTCACGCTCGCCGGCTCGCGGCTCGGGCGCGTCGACGCGATGGCGACCGCCGCGATGGCGATGGGTGCCGATGCGCGTGCGTTCGTCGAAGGTCTCGACGGCATCGAGGCGTTCGCCATCGAGCCAGACGGCACGACCTGGTCGACGTCCGGCTGGCAGCGCTGACCTCAGATCATCGGGACCGTGACGTCGCCGCGCTCGGCGAGCAGCTGCCCCCACGTGTCGAACGACATGCAGAAGCGTCCACCGACGCCGAAACCCTTGCCCCAGCTGTTCCAGAACCAGACCAGCTGGTTAGGCGCGTCGATGCCGTCGGCGAGCACCTCGTGGCCGCCGCGCACCGTCGCGTTCGGCGCGATCGCCACAAGCCCGTTCGCGTCGGGGGAGTCGAAACTCGTGTACCAGTTCACCCCGGTGATCACGGGACGTAGGGTCAGCGCGCGCAACGCCTGGTCGACGCTGAACGCGTGGGAGTACGAGCTGATCCAGCCGAGTTGCTTGGCGGCCTTGCACACCATCAGGCCTGAGCCACCCGGGTCGTTGGGCGGATACGGCTCGCCCTCGAGCTTGGTTTCGAGTTCGTAGAGGCTGACGGCGTCCTTCTCGTGGAAGCGCCGGCCGCTCGAGTTGTCGGGCGACGAGTCCAGCGCGCCGCACAGGGCGTTGGCCGTGCACGACCCGATCTGGCCCTGGTCGAGCGGCAGGCTGACCGACGAGTGCTGCACGCTCGTGATCGCGCCGGCCGTTTCGGCTTCGAAGTTCCGCGAGCGCGCATCGTGGACGACGTGGCGGCCCAGCCGGCGTCCCTCGACGTGCTCCTCGGGAATGGTGGCGCGGACGATGTCGGATTCGGTCATCGGAGTTCCTTTCTCCGAAGGGCACGCAGGACGTGTGCCCAACCTGATCTGCAAGAGTGTCCTCCGCGGCGCACTGATACGGGGAGCCTGTGGATACGCACATTTCGCGCCACGGCCGGACCCAGGGCTACGAGGCGGCGGCCAATCGATAGACGGACACGTGTGACCGCGACTCGGCGGTGAACGGCCCGCCGCTCCAGTCCGCCTGCCGGCTCTCCAATTCGAAGCCGCCCAAAGCAGCCATCAGATCGAGCTCGGCGGGCCAGATGTAGCGATGTGGCGATCGAGTGACGCGGGCTTGCCGACCCTCGCCGAAGCGGAAATGGTGCGACACGAGGTGTTGCTCGACGACTTCGTACGTGTCGATGCCGAGATAGCCCGCCTCGCTGTGGAACACGACCGCGTCCTGTCCGGGCGGCAGTCGCCGCAGATCCGCCACCCCGAGCTCGACGACGAACCGTCCGCCCGGAACGAGGTGGCGCGCCGCGTTGCGGAAGCACTCCACCTGCTCGGCCTGGGTGAGGAGATTGCCGATCGTGTTGTAGACGATGTAGACGAGTGCGTATTCGCCCGGCGCGCGGGTGGTGGCCATGTCGCCGACGACCACCGGGATCGTCACCTCGTCGACCTTGGCACGCAGGCGTTCGATCATGGGGACCGACAGTTCGATGCCGGTGACCGGCACTCCCCGTGCCGCGAGGGGGATGGCGACGCGGCCCGTGCCGATCGCGAACTCGAGCGCGCGTCCTCGACCGGCCAGGTCGGCGAGTCGCTCGACCGTGGGATCGAGCACGTCGGGCGCGAACATCAGAACGTGCGCGTCGTCGTAGCGCTGCGCAGTCTCGGCGTCCCAGATCTCGTCCTGGCGCATGAGCTGCGACGATGACCTAGCCGGGCTCCCGCGTCCAGCCGATTAGCCGTTCGCCGCCGTCCCGGCGAGGGTGCTGTCCACGCGCACCCGGCTGCCGTACGATCCCGGCGGCCGGTGCGCGTGCTTCGGCGGAAAGCAGACGAAGCATCGGATGAGCGCCAGCACGACGACTGCGGCAGCGCCCGCCGCGAAGCAGCGCGGGCTCGCGTCGATACGTGCGCGGTTGACCGGCCGCTCTTATCTCGCGATACCGGCTCTCGGCTACCTCTGCCTCGCGCTGCCCATGGCCGCGCTCACCAAGCCGTGGACGAACAACGACGAGCCGTCGCACGTCGCGTACATCCAGTACCTGTTGGCGCATCACGCGTTCCCGCCGCTCAACGTCGACAACGGCGTCGAGGCGCACCAACCGCCGCTCTACTACCTACTCGGCGCCGTCTGGCAGCGCATCGCGGGCGTGCACGCGTTCGCGGTTCCCGAGGTGTTCGTATCGGAAGGACGCGCTGATCCGCAGCGTTACGGCGCGGCGTCGCACGAGGCCGACTGGACCGTCTACTGGCTGCGCGGCCTGTCGGTCGGCCTCGGCCTCGCGGTCGTGATCGCCGCTACCGTCGCCGCTGCGCTGATCTTCGAGAGGCGACGCACGTTCGTGGTGGCGGGCGGTCTCACCGTCGCGCTGTGGCCGAAGTTTCTCGTCGTTGCGACAAGCGTCACCAACGACGTCCTGGTCGACGCACTGTGCGCGTGGTTCTTCGTCGGTGTTGTGGTGCTCATGAGACGCGGACGGCCCGCTGGTCGTCGCGACTGGATCGTCGCCGGCGGCACGGGCGTTGTGGGCGGTCTTGCGGTCCTGAGCAAGTTCACCGCGATTCCGCTCGTCGTTCTCGGCGTGTTGATACTGGGCGCGGGCATCGCCGCGGATCGCCGCAGCTGGCCGAACTTCCTTGTCGTATCCGGCGCTGCGACTTCGACCTGCTCGTGGTGGCTCATCCGCAACGCGCATCGCTATGGCGATCCGCTGGCCACCCACGCGACCGAGCACTACCTCAAGGACGTCTTCCACGGCGCGCTCGTGCGCCATGTGTCGTTCTTCTCCGACCCGCAGCGGTTCGTCCACCTGCGTTGGCCGGCTTTGCGAAGGAGCCTGCTCTACGACGGCGGCTGGAACCAGCTCGCCGTGCCGCACTGGGTCGACACGCTGTTCTGGTG
>DATGFB010000219.1:0-5500 GCA_035309605.1 Jatrophihabitantaceae bacterium | reverse complement strand
GCGCCTCGGGTGCTCGACTGCGGAGGCGGCAGTGGCAGCTTCGCCGTCCCGCTCGCGCAGGCCGGCGCCCAGGTGACGGTCGTCGACATCAGCGCAGATGCGTTGGCGACGCTGCGCCGGCGTGCCGACGAGTCCGGCGTGGCCGACCGCGTCGAGCCGTTGCAGGCCGACGTCGAAGGCCTTGCCGACGCTGTCGAGCAGTCGTCGTTCGATCTCGTGCTGGCGCACGGCATCCTCGAAGCGGTCGACCATGTCGCGCCCGCGTTCGGCTCGATCGCTGCGACCGTTCGCCCTTCCGGCCTGTTGAGCGTCCTCGTCGGCAATCCCGTGGCGGTCGTGCTGGCTCGCGCACTCGGCGGTGACGTGCGCGCCGCACTCGTCGAGTTGCGCGCCCTCGAGGCTGCCTTCGGTCCGCGCGCGGTGCTCGCCCTCGCACAATCGGCCGGCCTGCAGGTCGAACAGGTGCACGGCGTCGGCGTGTTCACCGAGCTGATCCCGGGCTCGGCGCTGGACGCACCCGGCGCCGCAGCCGCACTCGCCGATCTCGAGGACGAGAGCTCGGTGCGGCCGCCGTTGTCCGAGATCGCGAGCCGGGTGCACGTGCTCGCCCGCCGGCCCGACTGAGGCCGGCTCATGGGGCGCAGCGCTGACGTACCCCGCTCCGTTGTCCGGGCGGACGCGGACCACACAGCCGACGACTCCGGCTGCACGCTCTTGCACGTCGACATGGACGCGTTCTTCGCCAGCGTCGAGATCCGGCGTAACCCGCAGCTACGCGGCCGCCCGGTCGTGGTCGGCGGCGGAGTGCGTGGCGTGGTGGCTGCCGCCTCGTACGAGGCGCGCCGGTACGGCATCCGCAGCGCCATGCCGATGAGTCAGGCGGTCCGGCTGTGCCGCGACCTGGTGGTCGTGCCGCCCGACCGCGCGGCCTACGCCGCGGCATCGGCCGCCGTGATGGCCATGCTGCGCGACGTCACGCCGCTCGTCGAGCCGCTGTCACTCGACGAGGCGTTCCTCGACGTCGCCGGTGCGGTGCGACTGCACGGCCGGCCCGTTCAGATCGCCGCCGGGTTGCGGGCCCGCGTTGCGAACGAGCTCGGCCTGACCTGTTCGGTGGGCGTCGCGTCGACGAAATTCGTCGCCAAACTGGCATCGGCGCGCTGCAAGCCGGACGGCCTGCTCGTCGTGCCCGTGGCAGGAGTGCTCGACTTCCTGCATCCGCTGCCGGTCACGGTGCTGTGGGGCGTCGGCGCGCGCACAGCCGAAGCGGTGCACCGGCTCGGCGTCCGTACCGTCGCCGACCTCGCGGACACCCCGCTCGACACCCTGCAACGCGCTGTCGGCCTGTCGACCGCGGCGCACCTGTCCGACCTCGCGCGCGGCATCGACGAGCGGGCCGTCGAACCGCACGACCTCGAGAAGTCGATCAGCGCCGAGCACACCACCGACGTCGATCTCGTCGACGACGCGCAGGTGCGCGCACAACTGGTCGAGCTGTCTGCCGAGGTCGGCCGGCGGGTTCGCGCCCGAGGTCTGGCCGCGCGCACCGTCGGTATCAAGATCCGCTTCGCTGACTTCTCGACGATCACCCGGGTCCGCACGCTTGCCTCGTGGACGGAATCGACCTCGGTCATTCGCGACACCGCGGTCGATCTGTACCGATCCGTCGGACTCGACCGGCCGCGAATTCGCCTCGTCGGGGTCAAATGCGAGAACTTCAAGCCCGCGGCCGAGACGCCGGAGCAACTCACCCTCGACGCGGGCGCGGCTGCGGCGGACCGGGCGGCGGCCGACCGGGTTGTGGACGCCGCCCGCGAGAGATTCGGGCCAGGCGCGGTCCAATACGGCACCGCGCGCAGGAGTTAGCGCGTCAGCAACTTTCGAACAGACGATTCGGCTCGTATGCTCGACACAGAAAGTCGGAGCGACGTAAGGAGGGCACGGTGCCGCTCTCCGATCATGAGCAGAGGCTGCTCGACCAGATCGAGCAGGCTTTGTATGCCGAGGACCCGAAGTTCGCGTCCGCGGTGCGCTCTGCTCGGACGCGCTCGCGCACCCGCCGCTCCCTGATCGCCGCCATCGTCGGAGTCCTCGCGGGCCTGTGCCTGGTCCTGGTCGGCCTCATCGTCGGGGTCATCGTGGTGAGCGTCGTCGGCTTCGTACTCGTCGTGTCGTCCTGCGGCTACGCCGTGCAGTCGCTGCGGCACCGCACATCGGCCGCGCCCGACAACGCACCGTCCGGCAACCGCCCGGCGCGCCCCAGCGGGCTGCGTACCCGCATGGAAGACCGGCTGCGTCGCCGCTTCGACGAGAACTGACGGTCGCGCTCGCGCTCAGTGGTTTCTGCGCTCAGTGGTTTCTGCGCTCAGTGGTTTCTGCGCCGCGGTGCTCTGATCCGCCAACCAAGTGATGCCGGCAGCAGCCGGGCACGCAGTCGCGCCGTGCGCGGGCGCTGCTCGCGCAGCCGGGTCTGCACCTCGCGCAGCTCGTCGACGAGCGGTGCGCCGCGAATCGCGTCCGGGCTGTACCGCGCACGCTCGACTGCCGCGGCCAGCGTGCGCAGCGCGTCGTCCGGTCGGCCACCCTGCCCACCGCCCAGCCAGGCCGCGACCTGGCGCGGGCTGCGTGCGGGCGACCAGACGTAGCCGAGGTCGATCGCGGTGTCGGACAGCTCGGCCCACAACGGGTCCGGGTCGCCGCGTCGTCCGGCGCGCAGCCGGCGCCGTCGTCGCACGATGCGCACCGATGCAGGGATGAGCGTGAACAGCACCAGAGCGACGACGACCGCGAGCGTGATCAGCGCGCCGATGGGTAGCTGTGTCGACTGAGTTCCGCCGTTCTGCGCGGCGCCCGCCGACGGCGTGTCCGACGCGGTTGCCGACTTCGGGCCGACGGACAACGCGCCGCTGCTCGCACTGGACGCGTTCGCTGCGCCTGCCGACGTCGCGTGCGGCGCCCACGGCAGCTCCAGCGTCGCGCCGCCGTCACCGGTCGACAGCGGCGTGGGGTCGAACGGGATCCAGCCGAGGCCGTCGAAGTACGCCTCGACCCAAGCGTGTGCGTTCACGGTCGTGACAGTGAACTTGCCTTGCGCGTCGGGCTGCGCATGCGTGTAGCCGAGCACGACGCGCGCGGGCACGCCGGCCATGCGCAACATGATCGCGAGTGCGCCGGCGTACTGCTGGCAGAACCCGCGGCGGTTGTTCAAGAAGTCCACGAGATCGCTGCCCGAGTTTCCGGAGACGGTGGTCAGGCTGTACACGAAGCCGTTGGCCGGATCCAGGAAGAAGTTGTCGAGCGCCTTCGCCTTGTCGAACTCGTTGGTGATACCGGACGTCAGATTGCGTACGTCCGTGACGACCGTGCTCGGCATGCGGCGCGGCACCTGCAACCAGGGATCCAGCGCGCCCGTGTCGAATGCCGGCGCATTCGTCAGTTCAGAGATCGTCGGAGTGGGCTGGTCGATGTCTTCTTCGATGGTCTGGCCGCGATGCGTGCGCGTGCCGGTGAGGATCTGGTCCTTCTGGCTCCAGTCCACCTGGTCGTCCACGCCGCTGACGCGCGTCGGCTTCGCGAAGACCGGTGTGTTGTCCGCCAGTCCGGCGATCGTGAAGGTCGCGGTGTAGCTGGCCGTCGAGAGGTCTCCGGAGATCGCGGGTTCAGGGCTGAAGTCGGTGATGCTCACGCTCTGCTGGTCGTCGTGCGTCGAGACCTGCCATCCGTTCGCGCCGTACGTCGACAGGACGTTGGCGCGCACGTAGAACGGCGCCGGACTGCCCGGCGGCACGGTAACGGTGAAGAGCGTGATCGGCTTGCTGCGTGCGAGATCGCCGCGCAACGCGACGAACGGGTTGAGTGACGCGCTGCCCGAGCCGGCGCCGAAGCCCCCCGACGTCGGGCCGCCGTTGCCGTTGTGCACGATGTTCGCGATGAAGTTCGAAGTGCGTGCCGGCGCGATCGCCGGCACGACTGCGGCGACGGCGACCGCGACGATCGCGATACGCGTGCCGGACACGCCCAGACCCGTCACGATGCGGTTCTCGGTGCCCTTGTGCACCACCCGGCCCCAGTTGCGCACGATGTCGGGCGCGTCGAGCGAGAGCAGGATGAGGAACGAGATCGCCGAGCCGATGAACAACTGCCACGGCACGGGGTGGCGCGTGACCGCGCCGACGACGGTGTAGATGATCAGCGCGGGCACGCCCGCGATCGGGGCACGCCGTCCCACGACGGCGATGAGATCGACGAATGCGGCAAGCAGCCCGCCGACCAGTGCGAGCACGAAGCTCACCGCGGCCGTCTCGTGTACCGGGGCGACGCCGTCGTTCGACAGCTTGCGTACGGCGTCGAAGAGATCGCCGATGTCCGACCACGTCTTGCCGGACGGGATGAAACCGGCGATCGCGTGCGCGCCGACGAAGCGCGCGGTAAGCCACGGCACCAGCAGCAGCACGCCGAGCCAGGTCTGCCACACGCGCGCCGGCCGGACCGCGCGGATGATCGCCGACGGCACGCACACGATCGCGATGCTCAGCCACACGTCGCCGAGCCAGCCGTGGTTGGTGAACAACGCCCACAACGGCAAGATCATCAAGCCGGTGGCGACCATCGCGCGCAGCGTGCGATCCGTCGCGGCGGGCGCGTGCCGGTACTCGATCGGCTCGTTCATCGCAGGATCGCACCTGTCTCGGCGCGGATGCCGCCGCCTCGGCGCACGAGCGTCAGCCAGATGTCGGCGATCGATTCGCCGCCGCGTGCGATGACGACCTGCCACCCCGCGTTCTGCAGCACGCGTGCCGCCGCGTTGCACGACGCGGTCGTGGTGCTGGGCTCGCCGTCAGTGCGCCAACTGTCGATGTCGAGCAGGATGGCGAACGCGGGAATCGCCGAGCCGCGCGGATGTGCCTCGGCGAGCGTGCGCAGACTCGTCGAATCGAGCGTCGCCACGATCGCGACGACTGCCGAGTCGCGCGCGGCTGTGCGTACCACTTCGGCAACCCGCGACAGATCGGGCAACTTCGACGGTGCGGCGGTGGCGAGGTACTCGCCGAGGCGCGCGGGGCTGTCGAACTGGCGCCGCTCGTCCGCGCCCTGATCGTCGATGAGCGTCACCTGCCGGCCCGCGACCAACAGGTGCGTACCGATGCTCGCGCACGCGCTCATGGCCCACTCGAGACTGTCGTAGTCCCGGGGGTCTTCGCCGTGCGGAACCGGGGTGCCAGTGAGATGCGCGGCCGCGCGCAGATCGAGCACCAGCGTGCTGCGGCCCTGCCATGGCCGCTCCTCGAGGCGCACCATGAGCACGCCGGTGCGTGCCGTCGAGCGCCAGTGGACCTTTCGCAGGTCGTCACCGGTGCGGTACTCGCGAGTGGATGCGTCGTCGGCGCCGTGCGCGCCGATCGAGTGGCTTCCCGCGTTCTCGCCGATGTCGTACGACCGCGGTGGTTCGACGGCCGGCAACCGGTCGACCGTCGGGGTGACGACGAACTCGTTCGTCGCC
>DATGFB010000218.1:0-2060 GCA_035309605.1 Jatrophihabitantaceae bacterium | reverse complement strand
CTTGCGCATCGCCACGGACGCGGTGCAGGACGCCGGCGCTTACCTGAGGGCTCGTCTGGACGCCTCGACCCCCGCGGTACGAAGCGCCCAGACCGCCTGACTCAGAACGCAGCGCCACCGATCAGCAACGCGCCGACCGCTGCAGCCGGCAGCAGCACTTGAGCTGCCAACAGCCAGAACCAGCGGGTCGACCGTCGCACGGCACGCGCCCTTTCATATGATGACTGCGGTTCAATCAAAGCACTATGTCGGATTAACGGCAACTTAACAGCACAGGTCGTCATACCGATGCGTTTCGTTCGGCGAATCAGGGCGCCTGCACCGATCCGGCCAGATGCGGCGTGCCCGACTTCGCGTTACGTACGTCGAGGGCCCAGCCCGTGGTGGCCGGCGCCGTCGCGACAGTGATCGTGGACGGCAGCAGCACAGGGGTCTTGAACGCGACATCGACCAGGTATGCGTCGGGCAGCCGGCCCTCGAGCGTCGCGAGCACTCGCGCCTTCAGCCACATGCCGTGCGCGATCGCCTTCGGGAAGCCGAATGCGCGCGCGGTCAACGCGTGCAGGTGGATCGGATTGCGGTCGCCGGACACGGCCGCGTAGCGCCGGCCGGTGTTCTCCGGCACCTTGAGCGTCGCGACGGACGCGGCATCCGGCACCGAGGGCACCGACGGGGTAGCGGCCTTCTTCTCGCCCGGCTTGGCGCCGCCGCCGCGGCGCAGGTACGTGCTCTTGCCCGACCAGACGACGGTGCCGTCGACGGACGCCTGCGCGAGCAGGTCGAGTTGGCGTCCGGCCGGGTGCGGACGCAAATGCGCAGCACGCACGTCGAACGACACGACCTCGTCGGCACGCACCTGGCGCTTGACGACGATCTCGTTGTTCACGTGCACGAGCCCGACGAGCGGGAACGGGAACGACCGCTCGGTCATCAGCGCGATCGAGAGCGGGAACGCGAGCACGTGCAGATACGTCGGGGGCAGCACGTCCGAGACCCGGAATCCGCACACCTGTTGTTACGCGGCGAGATGCTCGCGGTCGATCGAGTAGCCGTCGAGCGTGTAGACCGAATCGGGCAGCGTCGAGCCACGGTGCAGCGGCCCGGTGACCGCCGCCTTGGCGTACAGCTGCACGAGGGACGGCGGCGCGTCGAGCGCCTTCGTGCTCATCTACGCCCCGACGAGGTTCTGCCCGCAGACGCGCAGCACTTGCCCGTTCACACCACCGGCGCCGGGCGAGCTCAGCCAGGCGACCGCTTCGGCGACGTCGATCGGCAGACCGGCCTGCTGCAGGCTCGACAGCCGGCGCGCGACCTCTCGTGTCGCGAACGGCATCTTCGCCGTCATCTCCGTGTCGATGAATCCCGGCGCGACCGCATTGATCGTCGCGTTGCCGTGCGCGGCGAACGCGGCCGCAGCCGAGCGCACCATCCCGATCACGCCGGCCTTCGTCGCGCCGTAGTTCGTCTGGCCTCGGTTGCCCGAGAGCCCGGTCGTCGACGAGAGCGATACCACGCGCGCCTCGTCGCGCAGTTGGTCGGTCGCGAGCAGTGCTTCGTTGATACGCAACTGCGACTCGAGGTTCACCGCCAGCACTGCGTCCCATTGCTCGGCCTTCATGTTCGCGAGCAACTTGTCGCGCGTGATGCCGGCGTTGTGGATCAGCACGTCGAGCCCGTCCGTGTGCGCAGCGAGGTGTGCGAGCAGCCGTTCCGGCGCGTCCGATGCGGCGACGTCGAGATGCAACGTGCTGCCACCTATCCGGTTCGCGACCTTCGCAAGCGCCTCGCCGGCCGGCTGCAGATCGGCGACGATCACGCGCGCGCCGTCGCGCGCGAGCACCTCGGCGATCGCCGCTCCGATGCCACGCGCCGCGCCGGTCACGAGCGCGGTCTTGCCGGCGAGCGGCCGCTCCCAATCGGCCGGCGACGGTGCGACGCCGGAGCCGAGGCGCACCGGCTGCCCGTCGACGTACGCCGACTTGCCGGACAGGAAGAAGCGCAGCGCCGACTCGAGCGACGCGGCGTCTTCGACGAGCAGCAGGTTCGCCGTCGCGCCGCGC
>DATGFB010000217.1:0-8607 GCA_035309605.1 Jatrophihabitantaceae bacterium | reverse complement strand
AGGCGGCGCAGTTCGGATTCGCGCGGCGCGGTGTGATCGACGGCGACGATGCGCTCGATGGACGGGTCGAGGCTGAGCTGTGCGGCGAGCTGGGCACCGAGATACCGGCTGACACCGGTGATCAACACGACGCGAGACACTGGGCTCCCCCGGGCTCAGGCGCGCTAACGGATGCTTACTTCTTGTTGCGGCGCTGGACGCGGGTCTTCTTCAGCAGCTTGCGGTGCTTCTTCTTGGCCATCCGCTTACGCCGCTTCTTGATGACAGAACCCATGCGTCCAACCTCGTGATTCACCCGCTGCCGCGCAGCGATCAGGGCTACCGCACGAGCGCGGAAGCCGTTCCGGAACTCGTAAGCCTACCGGGCGCGGTGGACCGCCAGGTTCCGGGGAGATTTCCGGATGTTGTCAGTGCAGGATCGGTGCAGGATCCGTATCGGAGTGGCGTAGTAGGCGGTCGGGTCAGCCGGCCTCGATGAAGGCGGCCCGAAGGTAGTCATGGACGGCCTTCTCCGGAACACGGAACGAGCGGCCGACGCGAACCGCGGGCAACTCGGCGCTGTGCACCATGCGATAGACCGTCATCTTCGACACGCGCATGACCGCCGCGACCTCGGCCACGGTCAGGAATTTGACCTCGGCGAGCGCAGGGTCGACCGGGTGGACACCCGGGTCGCCTGGCTTCGGGTCACGTTGTGACGTGCTCATGATTCACCGACACCTTCGGCACGTGTCAGTGCGTTGGCTTCCCCACCAACGAACGGGACACGCACGTGCTGGATGGAGAGTAGCGGTACAGGTGGGGCGTATGCGATACGTAGTCCCCACCTGAACTCCGGCTGGACGGACGATTTGGGTGGGTAGATCCCGATTTTGCTCGTCAGCCGCTCATTCCTAACTCGCGGCTGCGGGCTGCGGCCGCCTCGATCGCGGCCAGCAGGGCGGCGCGGACGCCGTGGATCTCGAGCTCGCGAATCGCCGCGATCGTCGTCCCTCCAGGGCTCGTGACTGCTTCGCGCAGCTGCACCGGATGCTCGCCGGAGTCGCGCAGCATGATCGCCGACCCGATAGCCGTCTGCACGATCAACTCGGCCGCGAGTGCGCGCGGCAGGCCGAGCAGGATGCCCGCGTCGATCATCGCCTCGACGAGGTAGAAGAAGTACGCGGGCCCTGATCCGGACAGTGCGGTCACCGCGTCCAACTGCGACTCGGGCACCTCGACGACCCGCCCGACCGCGGCGAGGAGCGACTCGGCGATGGCGAGGTGCGCCACGTCCGCGTGCGATCCCGCGGAGATGGCGGTCATCGCCTGGTCGACGAGTGCTGGTGTGTTCGGCATGCAGCGCACCACCGGCACACCCTCTGCAAGGCCGTCCTGGATACGCGCGGTGGGCACGCCGGCCGCGACCGACACCACGACGTGCTCGGTCGTCACTTCGTTGCGGATCTCGGCGAGCAGGGCGTCGATGTCCTGCGGTTTGACCGCGAGCACCACCGTGCGCGCCGCCGCGACGGCTGCGACAGGTTCGAGCGTCCGCACGCCGTAGGTGCGCGCGATGTAATCAGCCCGGTCGGCGTTCTTCTCGGCGACCACGATGTCGTCGACGGTCCGCGCGCCGCGCAGCAGACCGGACAGCAACGCTTCGCCGATCTTGCCGCCGCCGAGGATTGCGACTGCGTCCATCCGTTCAGCCTTTCGAGAAGAGCGCCCGCCCGAAGAACGCGAGGTTGGCCGGACGCTCGGCCAAGCGCCGCATGAGGTAGCCATACCACTGCGCACCGTAGGGGATGTACACGCGCACGGTGTGCCCGGCGGCCGCGAGCCGCCGCTGCTCCTCCGGGCGGATGCCGTACAGCATCTGCAACTCGAACTCGTCGTTCTTGCGGCCGTGCCACAACGCGCGGTCCGCGGCGATCGCGACGAGGCGTGGATCGTGTGTCGCGAACATCGGGTAGCCCTCGCCGGCGAGCAGCACGTTGACGCAGCGGACGTAGTTGAGGTCGACCTCCTCGCGCTTCTGGTACGCGACGGACGCGGGCTCGCGGTATGCGCCCTTGCACAACCGCACGCGGCTGTTCGTCGTCGCCAGCGCGCGGCAGTCGTCGAGCGTGCGGTGCAGATACGCCTGCAGCACCGCGCCGGTGTCCGGGTAGTCGGTGCGCAGCGCGTGCAGCACGCGCAGCGTCGAGTCGGTGGTCGTGTGGTCCTCCATGTCGAGGGTCACGGACACGCCGTGCTCGGCCGCCGCTGCGCAGATGCGGCGTGCGTTGTCGAGCGCGATCTCCTCGCCGCCGGGAAGCGCCTGGCCGATCGCGCTGAGCTTGACGCTGACGTCGGCGCAGGCGGTGAGCGGGCCGAGGCGCGTCGTCAGGCCGGCGTCGGAGAGCGCGCGCAGCAGTTCGAGGTAGGCGGCTACGACCGCGTCCGCCTGGCTGCGGTCGGTGGTGTCCTCGCCGAGGTGATCGAGCGTGATCGTCAGGCCGTCCGCCACCAGCCGGCTCGCCGAGTCGACGGCTGCCGCCGTGTCGGCGCCTCCGACGAAGCGGTGCACCACCGACCGCGAGATCGGCGCGTGCGTGACGAGGTGTTCGACCCGATCGTTGCGGGACGCGGCCAAGATGGTGGAGCGCAGCATCCGGCCAGGTTATCGAGCCCGTCCCCCGCGAGTGGCGGGTTCCCTGCCGAGTGGTGCGTTTCAACGCACCACTCGGGGAAACTCACCACTCGCGATGAGGGGCGGCGGTCAGCGCTCGGACGGGGCGTCCGCCGACGCCGGGGCATCCGCCGACGCGACGAGATGCAGGCGGCAGAATGCCAGCGCCTCGGCGAGGTCGGCCTCTCGCTCGGCGCGGTCGAGTGCCCGGCGGGTGTTCACCTCGACGATGACGTGTCCGTCGTACCCGCGCGAGGCGAGCGTCTCGAGCACCTCGACGCACGGCTGCGTGCCACGCCCGGGGATGAGGTGCTCGTCCTTGGTCAGCCCGGTGCCGTCGGCGACGTGCAAGTGCGACAGTCGCGTGCCCATCGCCTCGAGCATTGCGAGTGCGTCGGACTGCGAGACGGCCGAGTGCGACAGGTCGAGTGTGTAGTCGCGATAGGGCTGGTCGTCGAACGCGACGTCCCAGCTGGGCTGATAAGCCGACACTTCGCGGCCACGCACCCGCAGCGGAAACATGTTCTCGACCGCGAACCGCACGTCCGACTCGTCCTCCAGGCGCTTGAGGCCGGCGCGGAAGCCCCGCGCGTAGTCGCGTTGCCAGCGAAACGGAGGATGCACGACGACGGTCTGCGCACCGAGCAGCTCGGCGGCGAACTGCGCCTTCTGCAGCTTCGTCCACGGGTCGGTGGACCAGACGCGCTGGGTGATGATGAGGCACGGCGAGTGGATCGCCAGGATCGGCACTTGATAGTGCTCGGACAGCCGCAGCAGCGCATACGGGTCCTGGCTGACCGGGTCGGTCCAGACCATGACCTCGACGCCGTCATAGCCAAGCTTCGCGGCGAGCTCGAACGCCGCCGCCGTCGTCTCCGGATACACCGAGGCGGTCGACAGACCCACCTTGGCGTGCGACGACTGCAGCCCTTTTCGGGACGGCGCGTCCGGGTGCATGGGCGGCAGGGTATCCATAGCCCGCGCGTCAGGCGCCCGTGAGCCAGTCGAGGCGGCGAAGGATCACACCTTCGCGCAGTGCCCATGGGCACAGCTCGAGTTCGGCGACCGACAGCGCGTCCATCGCCGCGGCGGCGACAACGGCGCCGGCGATCGTCTGGTGCGCGCGTCCTTCGCTCACACCGTCGAGCTCGGCGAGGTCTTTGGACGTCATTCGCGAGACGAACGCGGTGACCTGCGTCAGCCCCTGCCGCGTCAGGATGCGGCGCGCATACGGGCCCGCCGAACTCGGGGCCGCTCCGGACAGGCGGGCAAGTGTGCGAAACGTCTTGCTCGTCGCGACCACGCGGTCCGGCAAGCCGACGGCGAGCAGCTGCTTGGCGGGCCGCGCGAGCGCAGTCGTGACGTGCTCGCGCAGCGCGCCGACCCGCGCCTTGGACGGCGGATCGGAGTCGAACCACTCACGGGTCATCCGCGCGGCGCCGAGCGGCAAGGACACCGCAACGGCGGGATCTTCGTCGCGCCCGGCAGCGAGTTCGAGCGAGCCGCCGCCGATGTCGAGGCAGATCAGGTTGCCGGCGCTCCACCCGAGCCAGCGGCGCACCGCGAGGAACGTCAGCCGCGACTCGTCCTCGCCGCTCAGGACGTCGAGCTCGACGTCGGCTTCCGACGCCACACGCTCGAGCACCGCGGCCGAGTTGCGTGCGTCGCGGACCGCAGACGTCGCGAACGCGAGCAACTCGTCGCAACCGAGGTCCTTCGCATGCCTGCGAGCGCGGATCACCGCCGCGACCAGGGCGTCCGCGCCGGCGCTGCTGAGGTAGCCGTGCTTGTCCACGAGCTCGGCCAGGCGCAGCTCGCTCTTCTCCGACGACTGCGGGGTGGGCTGTGCGCCGCGGTGCGCGTCGACGACGAGCAGGTGCACGGTGTTCGATCCCACGTCCAGGACCCCGAGCCGCATGCCACGAAGCGTAGTGACATTACGTACTCTCGACCGCGTGCCGAGCCAGGAACCGCGCCCAGTGCCTGAGGTATCGCTCGACTTCCCGCGGGAGTGGTACGAGTTTTCCGATCCCGCGGACGAGTCGCACGTGATCCGCGCCGACCTGACCTGGCTGTGCTCGCGGTGGACGTGCATCTTCGGCCGCGGCTGCCACGGCACCATGCAGGGTCAGGCGGCCACCGGCTGTTGCAACCACGGCGCGTACTTCTCGGACAAGGACGACGAGAAGCGCGTCAAGAAGTTCGCCGAGCAACTCACCCGCGACGACTGGCAGTTCTACGACCTCGGCCACGACAAGGGCAAGCTGCGCTACAGCGAGAAGGTGCCCGACGACGAGGAGAAGCGCCGCAAGACGCGTCTGGTCGACGGTGCCTGCATCTTCGCCAACCGCGAGGATCACCCCGGCGGCATCGGCTGCGCACTGCACGGCCTCGCGCTACGGCTCGGCCTGAACCCGCTCGAGACCAAGCCCGAAGTGTGCTGGCAGCTGCCGGTGCGCCGCGAACAGGAATGGGTGACTCGCCCGGACGACACGCAGGTGCTCGTCTCGACCGTGGCGGAATTCAACCGTCGCGGCTGGGGCGAGGGCGGGCACGACCTGGATTGGTACTGCACGGAATCGCCGGAGGCGCACGTCGGCGGTGAGCCGATGTACCTCTCGTACGCGCCGGAGTTGGTCGCCCTCATCGGGCAGAAGGCCTACGACGTGCTCGCCGAGGTGTGCGCCCGTCGGCTGCAGCTCGGACTGGTCGCCGTGCACCCCGCGACGGCGGCGGCCAGGGCGGGCCTTACCGAATCCTGACAATTCCTTTCCCTCGGCCGAACCTGCCGGGGTGATGCTGGACGGGAACGATTCCTGAACATCCCATCCGAACGGAGCAACACCCATGTGGCAGAAGATCGCCATCACCGGCGCGGTCGCAGCGGCGATCGTGGGCGTCGGCACTGCAGCCGTCGCGACGTCCGGCCCCAGCACCACGCCGGGAACGCCCACGACCTCCTCCGGCACCAACAGCGCCGCGGGAGCTGCGGCGAAGGGGCTGCGCAAGCACCCCGGTCTCGCTCGCGCATTCGGCAAGCGCCTGGTGCACGGGCAGGTCGTCACGCAGGACCCGAACACCAAGCAGCTGGTCACGCACGACTTCATCCACGGCACCGTCTCGTCGGTGTCGGCCACGTCGATCACGGTCACAGCCGCCGACAAGACGAGTGAGACGTTCGTCGTCAACTCCGACACCAAGGTGCGGCTGCGCACGGCGGGCAAGTCCGGCAGCAAGGGCTCGATCGGCGATGTCAAGAGCGGCGATCAGGTCATCGTGATCGGCACCGGCACGTCGACGTTCACCGCCACCGGAATCCTGGACGGCGTCTGACGGCGTCGCACAACCGCAGTTCCATCGCGCCCGGCTCCCCGTACGGAGCCGGGCGCGTCCATGTCACTGTCGTGGATTCACGTGACCGGTCAACGTGGGGGCGGGAAGCGCATCGTGAAGCGGGCGCCGCCTTCGGGCGCGTGGCCGGCCTCCACAGTGCCACCGAGACGAGCGACGAGACCGTGCACGATCGCGAGGCCCAGACCCGTGCCGACCTGGCGTATGCCGCGGTAGCGGTCGTAGAGCGCCGAACGGTCGAACGCGACGGCGAGGTCGGCGTCGGTCAGACCCGGTCCGCCGTCGCGGACCTCGACGACGACCGGCAGCGGACCCGTCTCTGCCCGAGCCGCAAGCACGATCGGAGCCCCGGACGGTGTGACCCGCAGGGCGTTCTCGAGCAAGCCGTCGACGGCCTGGCGCAACCGGGCCGGGTCGAGCCTGGCGACCAGCGAGTGCGGCGGGACTTCGAGCCGGAAGCCGACACCGGCCGCCATGCACCGCTCCTGCCATACCTGCGCCGCGTCCTGCGCGAGTCGCACCACGTCGACGTCGACGAGATCCATGCGGAAGTCGGCTGCGTCCAGACGGGCGAGATCGAGCAGGTCGGACACGAGACGGTCCAGCCGGTGCGCCTCGCCGAGCAAGACCTGCCCGACCCGGGCGGTGTCGTCGCTTGCCACGACGCCGTCGGCCAGCGACTCCGCATAACCGGTGATCGCGGTGAGCGGAGTGCGCAGCTCATGCGACACCGACATGACGAAGTTGCGCTGACGCGCCTCCGACCAGCCGAGGTTCGCGGCGAGCGTGTTGACCGCATCAGCAACCTCGGCGACCTCGGCAGGACCATCGGGTTGCACCACCACGTCACGCCGGCCGTTCGCCAGTGCGTGTGCGGCCTGCGCGGTACGCCGTAGCGGCCGAGCGAGCCAGCGCGCGACAAGGACGCCGAGCAGCGCCGCGACCGCCACGCCGATGAGCAGCCCGATCACGATGCGGCGGATGGCACGCGCGACGCTGGCGAGCGCGTCGGACTGACGCTGGACGAGCACGAAGCCGCCGGTTGCGACCTTGCGCGCATCGACGAGGACGCGGTGTCCGTCGACGGTGCGCGTATCCGCGATCGAGCCGCCGCGCAGGACGATCACTATCTCGACGCGGGAGAGTGCGTCCGCGGCGATCGTCGACGTGCTCGACAGCACACGCCCGCCAGGACCGAACAACGCGTACTCGACCTTGAGTGCGTTGAGGGTGCGCCGAGCGCGGAGCTCGCCGCCGGTACCCGCACCGGCGTCGGCCGACGCCTGAGTCGCGTCCGCCAAGTGCGACAGCGTGCTGCGGGCGCTGTTCTCGTCCGCTGTGCGGATCAAGCCGATGGACAACAGCGCGGCGACCAGCGCAGTGATGACTGCTGCCGCGATCGTCGCGAGCGAGATGCGTGCCGCGAGCGATGCGCGGTGTCGTTGCGTCATTGCGGTGCGCGCGGGTCGACGCTGTAACCGACGCCCCGCACGGTCCGGATCGGGCTCGCGTCACCGAGCTTCGCGCGTAGTTGCGCGACATGAACGTCGACGGTGCGGTTGCTCTCCAGCGCCGAATAGCCCCACACCTCGCTGATGAGCTGCTCGCGGCTGTAGACACGACCGGGACGGCGCATCAAGAACGCGAGCAAATCGAACTCGGTCGCGGTGAGCGCCACCTCGACGTCGTCGACCAGCACGCGCCGCTCGCGCTGGTCGAGGTGCACCGAACCGACATCGAGCGAGCCGGGCGCGTCGGTCAGCCCCTGCGAACGCCGCAACACGCTGCCCACCCGTGCGACGAGTTCGCGCGGCGAGAAGGGCTTGGTCAGGTAGTCGTCGGCGCCGAGTTCGAGGCCGACGATGCGGTCGACCTCGTCGTCGCGCGCCGTCGCGAACAGCACCGGTGTCCAGTCGTCGGCAGCCCGCATGCGCCGGCACACCTCCACGCCGTCGATGCCCGGCAGCCCGACGTCGAGAATCACCGCGGACGGACGCAGCCGGCGTACCGCTGCAAGACCGGACTCGCCGTCGCGTTCGATGTGCACGCCGTAGCCCGCATTGACGAGGTTCATGCGCACGACGTCGGCGATCGCGGGATCGTCCTCGACGATCAGGACGAGCCCGCGCGCAGTCGTGTCCGCCGCCATGCCGCGGAGCCTAGCGACGCGACCGAACGTCGAGGTCTCGGCGACGTTCGAGTCACGTCAGCGATCGTGAAGGATTTCGGACGCGTCAGCGCCGAAATCCTTCACGATCGGGCGTCGACCAGGTCGACTTCGACGGCCCCGTCCACCTGGATCTCGATGTGCTCGTCCAACGGGCCGCTGCGCAACTCGTCGATCACGCACGGCGCGCTCACCTCGCGCGCGTGCTTGATCTCCTCGCGGACGAACTGAAGGTCGACCTCGGCCTGCTCGGGCGTGACGCCGGCGAGCGGGATGCTCAGGGTCGGCGTTCCGTCGCCGTAACGAACTTCGATCGCGTAGTCGGGCATGCCCACACTCTGCCCGATCGCGAGTCAGACCTCGAACTTGTAGCCCAGCCCGCGCACGGTGACGAGGTACTTAGGGTTGGCCGGGTCGGGCTCGATCTTGGCGCGCA
>DATGFB010000216.1:0-2140 GCA_035309605.1 Jatrophihabitantaceae bacterium | reverse complement strand
CGGCGCGCGCAGGTCGAGCCCGGCGACACCGTTGTCGTGGTCGGCACCGGTGGCGTGGGCTCCAGCGCGGTGCAGGGCGCCCGTATCGCCGGTGCCGAGTGCATCGTCGCGGTCGACCCGATCGAGTTCCGTCGCGAGCAGGCCAAGCTTCTCGGCGCGACGCACGCGGTCGCTTCGATGGACGAGGCCATGCCGCTCGTCACCGAACTCACCCGTGGCGTGATGGCGGACAAGACGATCCTCTGCGCCAGCCTGGCCCAGAGCGACATGGTGATGCCGCTGATGCTGCTCACCCGCAAGGGCGGCCGGGCCTGCCTGACCTCGACGGCCAACCCGAACATCACGAACGTCGACATGGTCCTCGTCGACGTGATCTTCGGGCAGAAAGAGATCGTCGGGAACGTCTTCGGCGGTTGCAACCCACACGCCGACATCCCGAAGATCCTCAGCCTCTATCGGCACGGCTTGCTCAAGCTCGACGAGCTGGTGACGAAGACGTACGCGCTCGAGCAGGTGAACGAGGGCTACGACGACCTGCTCAACGGTCGCATCATGCGCGGCCTGATCACCTACGACTGAGCCGCCGCGGCGCCTGGAACGCCGCGAAGGAACGCGACGGAGCGCAGCTCACGACGATGCGAGCTGCGCTCCGGTGCGTTCAGCGAGGTAGCCGAAGAACGCCGTGTAGACGGTGCGGAAGAGCTCGGCGGCCCGCAGCTCGTCGGCTGCATCGGCGTCGAAGTCACCCGACCAGTGCACGTATGTGGCACCGGTCGTCGTGACGGGCTCGAGCCGCACCGTGCCGACGTAGCGACGCACCGGGTACGGATGCGGACCATCGAAGCAGTACGCCATCGTGTGGCGCAGATCGTCCTTCATGACCAGCTTCTCGCGGATCACGGTGCCGTCCTCACGGTGCAGGATGCGCACGCTGCCCACCGGACCCTGCGTGCGACCTTCGGCCATCACGGTCATATCGATACGCGGAATCCATGCGTGCCAGGACGTGAAGTCGTCGAGCCAACTCCAGACGTCCTCGAGCGGTGCGTCGATGACGGTGCTCGCGACGGAGATCATGAAGCGTCCTTGGCGCGGTGGACCACCTGCGCCTCGGTGAACGACAGCAAGCCGGGGAGCCCGTTCTCGACGCCGAGTCCGGAGACCTTCGCGCCGCCGAACTGCACCGACACGGGCAGGATCGCGTGCGTGTTGACGAACGTTGTGCCGACCTCGAGTTGTTCGGCGACGGCCGTCGCGCGGTCCCCGTCGGCCGACCACACGGAGCCGCACAGGCCGAACTCGGTGTCGTTCGCGCGGCGCACTGCGTCGCCCAGGTCGTCGTAGCGCAGGATCGGCAGCGCAGGCCCGAACTGCTCCTCGTCGACGATGCGCAGCCCCTCGGCCACGTCGGCCAGGACGGTCGGCTGGAAGTAGAAGCCCGGTCCGTCGACCGGTGCGCCGCCGGCGGCGACGCGCGCACCCGAGGACACCGCCTCGGACACGAGGCCGCTGACGCGCTCGAACTGCGGACGCGTCGACAGCGGGCCGAGGTTGGTCGTCTCGTCGTAGGGGTCGCCGACGTTGAGGCTGTTCGCGACAGCGGCGAACGCCTCGACGACCTCGTCGTAGCGGCTGGCCGGCGCGAAGATGCGCTTGGGCAGCGCGCAGGCCTGGCCGGTGTTGAAGAAGGCGGTGCCGAGCAGCTTCGCGGCCGCATCGGCGACGTCGACATCCTCGAGAAGGATCGCAGGATCGTTGCCACCGAGCTCGAGCGTGACCCGCTTGAGGTCGGCCGCCGACGCAACCGCAACCTTGCGCCCTGCATCGATCGATCCGGTGAACGACACCTTGCGCGGGATCGAGTGGCTCGTCATCGCGGCGCCCAGTGCGTCGCCGCCGGTGACGGTGTTGACGACCCCGGCCGGAAGCACCTCGCCCATGATGCGGCCGAGCGCCATTGCGGCCAGCGGCGTGAACGGCGACGGCTTCACCACGACGGTGTTGCCGGCTCGCAACGCCGGTGCGATCTTCCACATCGCCAGGCCCAACGGGAAGTTCCACGGCGTGATCGCAGCGACCACGCCGAGTGGCCGGTGCGCCAACTCGATGCGGGCCGTGTCATCGTCGAGCAGCAGTTCGC
>DATGFB010000215.1:0-7249 GCA_035309605.1 Jatrophihabitantaceae bacterium | reverse complement strand
GTCGGCGTTGTACGTCGTCGGGTTCAGCTTCGCGGTGAGCAGCTTCAGCGTCTCGTGCGTCGTCGGGTTGGTGAACGTGACCACCGGCTTCTTCGTCGTCGGGTTGACGACCGTCGCGTGTACCCAGCCGGCCAGGCTCTTGATCGACACGGCCTTGTGGTGGACGACGTCCCAGTACATCGCGCCCTTCGGGTTCTTGAACCACGTGGTGTGGAACAGCGCGTCACTGATCGGCGTGTGCGTGGCCGCGACGCTCGAGAGCGTGTTCTTCATGCCGAAGAAGTGCGTCGGGAACTGCGTCGACAGCACCTGCCCGAACGCGAAACCGAAGCCGATGAACGAGCCGAATGTCCCGATGTAGAGGAACGACATGACCCAGGTGTGCGGGTCCCTGCACACGTCGCGCATGGCGCGCTTGTCGTTGCGCACGTGCGCCAGGTTGTCCATCGTGACGTACGCACCGAGCGCCGCGATGACGATCAGGGGGATGTAGATCGCGAGCATGACCCGCGGGTGGGCAGCTCCTGCCGTGGCCAGGACGGCGAGTCCGACGAGCTGGACGACGGCGACGCCGAGGTTGCCGCCGCCGGCGTTCAAGCCGAGCGCCCAGCCCTTGAGCCGCTGCGGATAGAACGAGTTGATGTTCGTCATCGACGAGGCGAAGTTCCCGCCGCCGAATCCGGTGATCGCGGCCAGGAAGAGCAGTGTCGCGAACGACGCGGACGGGGTGAGCAGGAACGCCGTGGTCACTGTCGGAATGAGCAGAATGAGCGCGCTCGTAATCGTCCAGTTCCGGCCGCCGAACCGGGCCACGGCGAGTGTGTACGGGATGCGCACGCCGGAACCGAGTGCGGCCGGAAGCGACGTGAGCAGGAACTTCTGGCCCGCCGCGGTCAGCGCGTCGGTGCTGATGCCGTACTGCCCGCCGGGCAGGAACAGCACGAACACCGACCACAGCACCCAGATCGAGAAGCCGATGTGCTCGCAGAAGATCGAGAAGAACAGGTTGCGCCGCGCGACCTTGCGCCCGGTCTCCTCCCAGAACTGCGGATCCTCCGGGCGCCAGTCCTCGATCCATCGCCCGCCTCGATGCTGCGGCGCAATAACTGCGTCGGGTGTGCGCTCCGCGGTCGTCGTCATCTCGAGCCCTTCCTCGGCCTACTCGGTCACGCAGGACGCTAGGAACGACCCGTTTCCGTTTCGTTCGCTGAAATCGACAGCGGTGGGAATTCCGGCTCACACGAGCCGCGACCGCGCTGTGCGTCGGTCTGCGCGGTCACGCGTTCGGTGAGACGTGCTCTGCGCGGCGACCGCGACGCGCGAAGCTGCCGCCGGCCGAGACGACGACCAGTGCAGCTATACCGCCGACCACGGCGACGATCCACGTACCGCCGTGACGCGGGGCAACGCCGCTCGCGACGGCCGCGGGCTTCGTCGTTGTTGCCGTCGCCACAGTGAACGTGACCACACCGGACACCGGGTGCCCGTCGTCGGACAGCACCGACCAGACCACGTGGTACGTCCCGGCGATCGCGTCATGCGCCAGCGCGACCGTGACGATCGAACCGTTCGTCGTCGGGTTCGACGGCGACACGAGCTCACCGCGAGGATCGACGACCCGGACCTTCGTGTAGCCCGCGACCGGTGGCTCCTCGAATGTCAGCACGACATCGTCAGGCAGCGCGGTGACCTGCGAACCGTCGCGCGGCGACGCGGTCACCAGATGGTCGTGCGCGAGCGCGGCCGGTGATGTCATCACCATTGCAGCGGCTGCGATCACGAGAACTGCGCAGAACTCGACGACACGACGCACAAGGCGAGATCCCATGACGACTCCTCTGCTCGAACGCGCTGGAGCGGCAGGATCGCAAGGCAGAATTGCCTTGCCGTTTCGGCACAATCTCATCGCGCGAACGCGGCACGAGAACTCGCGACAACACGCGTGCGTGCGGCGCGACCAACGTGCGCTTCACACGGCTCTCAATGTGACCTGGCACGGAGCCACTTCATTGTTACGCGACGTTGATCGCCACGTCCGCGCCCGAAACACGGCGCTGCTGTCATCGCTTCGTGACTACGCCGAAGCCACGAGTTGTGTCGCCCCGCCGCGAGCAGTTGGTGACCGCGCTGCTCGTGGGAACCGTCGTCGTCGTGCTCGGGTTCGCGTCCGGAATCGGCGTCGACACGAGGACGGCGGGCGCGAGCGCGGGCACCCCGCAACTCACGACGGCACCCGCCGCGCCGGCGCCTTCGACGTCGACGCGTGCCGGGGTCAACTACGTCGCGCTACCCGCGCCGGCACAACCGTCAGTGGTGGCGCCCGTCGCCGCGCCGCCCGTCTCCGCCACGAGCGCAGCGCCGTCGACCGTGCCGCCGAGCGCACCCACGACATCAGCGCGAACGTCGACGATCGCTCCGGTGACGACCGGGCCACCGGCGCCCACATGCGGCTCAGGATTGCTCGCTGATCTGCTGCATGCACTGCTCGATCCGGCCAACGGATTGCTCGGCCTGGTGGACAGCATCCTGGGCAGGACGTCCCTGACCGGCGGCGCAGTCTCGTCCGGCCCCCTCGACCTGTCGGCGCTGTTCGGCTTGATGGGCGCCCCGGCCGAGCAGGCGACGCAGCCGCCATCACTGCTCTCCGCGGTGACCGAACTGCTGCCGAAGGTACTGCCATCGCTCGGTGCGAGTGCGCCCACGCAGTCGGCGGCACTCGCGACGTCATGCACGAGCGCAGTGTCGTCGACACTGCCGCTGCTCGGCGGACTCGGATGAGTGCCGTCCTCGCCGGCGCCGCCGTGTTCAGCTCGTCGACCAAGACCGCGTACGTGCTCACCCGCGACGCGGAGTACCTGGCCGGCGCGGTGTTCTGGGGCGGCCTGACGTTCATCAGCGCGTTGTGGCCGGCCGGTGCATCGGTGCGGCGGGTGCGCGTGTTGCTCACGGCGGCCTGGGCTGGCGGCGCGATCGCGACGACGGCCGCACTCGCGCTCGAGGGCGCGTGGATCTCTCAGCGCGGGCCGTCGGCCGCGTGGCGCGCGAACGTGCTCAGCGCAGTGCTGAAGACCGACTTCGGCCGCGAATGGTCGGCCAAGGTGCTGCTCTGGATGCTCGCACTGGTCCTGCTCGCGCAGCTGCTGCGCACCGGCAGCCGCGGCGTCACGAGCCTGTCCTGGCGGCTCGGACTGCTCGCGGTGGGGCTCGCGTCGCTACGCATCGACGGGCTGACCGGGCACTCGGGCGATACGCGTCAGCCCGCGATCGCCGAACTGGCCGACCTCACCCATCTCGTCGCCATCACCGTCTGGCTGGGCGGATTGACGATGCTCGTCGTCGGCGTGCTGCCGCGCCGCCACGTCGGCGAACTCGAGCGGATCGTGCCGCAGTACTCGCTCGTCGCGATGTGCGCAGTAGCTGCTGTCGTGTTCAGCGGCTCGGTGATGGCGTGGCGGTTGCTCGACAACGTCGGTCAGCTGACGTCCACGACCTGGGGGCACTTGCTGCTGCTCAAGGTCGGGCTGCTCGCCGCCGTGCTCGCCGCCGCATTCGGCAGCAAGACGTGGGTGGCACATCGCCTCGACTTCGCCGTGATCCTGCGCGGCGAGAGCTCGCTGGTGCGCCCGTTCGTGCTCTCCGTCGCGGTCGAGACGGTGTTGGCCGTCTCGGTGCTCGCGGTGGCGGGCTTCTTGGCCACGGCCGATCTCGGCCGGTAGGGGAAACAGATCCGAAGGGAAACGAGATGACCGACAGCACCTGTACCGACATCGACACAGGAGCGCCGCCACCGACATCCGGATCCGCCCGGGCGTCGCACGCCGACGTACGCCGTCGCATGCGTGGACAGGCGCTCGCCACCATCGCGGGAGTCAGCGTCATTGCGTGCGTGCTCGCGCTCATCGCACTACCGAGCAGCGGCGCCAAGACGGTACCGCTGCGGATGCCCTCGGCGGCCGCGGCGAACGCCGCGTTCGTGAAGGGTCTCGCCGCCGCCCCGGAGATGACTGCGGCGTCGGGCGTCCCGATCGCCATCAAGAACTACGCGTTCTCGCCGTCGGCGCTGACCGTGTCGGTCGGCACGAAGGTGACATGGACCAATGACGACACCGCTCCACACACGGTGACCGTGTCGTCCGGTCCGGTGACGTTCTCGTCGCCCATGCTCCAGCAGGGCGACACGTACACGTACACGTTCACCACGCGGGGTACGTACTCGTACTACTGCGCGGTGCACCCGTCGATGACCGCGTCGGTGGTCGTGACCGGCTCTCCCGTCACATCGACACCGTCGTCGGCGCCTACGACATCGACCGGCACCGCGTCGTCGACGCCGACGTCGTCGATGACGATGCCGATGCCCAGTGGCGGATCGACGTGTGCGGTCAGCAGCGGGCTGCAGACGCTGCTCACGCACATCAACACCGCGCACCTGGATGAGTCGCCGGCGCAACAGGTGTCGGACATCCTCAACCTCGACAGCTACATCGGCAATCACCTGGTGCTCGTCCAACGCATCCTCGCGCCGTTGACCAGTGGCGGCTTGACGAGCGCGTTGAGCAACCTGCTGTCGACGTTCCTCACGCACGTCAACACGGCGCACCTCGACGAGCCGCCGGCGCAGCAGGTGTCGGACATCCTCAACGTCAACACCTACATCGGGAACCACCTCGCGCTGGTGCAGCACATGCTGTCCGGCTTCGAGGGCCTCGCCTGCTGATCGGCGCCGCATCGCTCCGGCCGGCCCAGTGCCGTGCCGGCCGGAGCACGTCCGCCGTCGCCGCCGAGAGGAGATCCATCATGACCGCGACCACCTTGACGCTCGAACCGGCCGTGTCCGTCACCACGTCGGGGCGGGTGTACGACAGTGCAACCGGTAGATGTGCGATCGACGTTGCGCCCGAATCGCTGCTGCTCGCGGTATGGCGTGCGCGGCTGCGGCCACTAATGGTGCGCTTCGTCGAGATCGGCGACGGGTTCGAGATCGTCGCCCATGTCTCGGCGCGCGCGGTCTACGCCAGCCTTCCGTTCACGACAGGTCTGTTCATGTCGGACACGCCACGCGATCGGATTCTCGCGTTCCGCTGCGAGGTCCGCCGTTCGACGGTCGGTGAGGCGTCAGCTGCAGAGGCGTCGCTGAGCGACGGCGTACGCACCTGGCCCGCCGAGACGACCGTCCGGCTGCTCGAATGGGACGACACGCACGTGGTGATGTCGGTGCGCGGCCGGATCGCCAGGCGCGGTGACCTGCCGCTGCCGAACGTCGCGGTGCGAATCGATGCGGCACTGGAACTGGTGCGATGCGACTGATCAGGCTCGCTGTCGCCGCGGTCGTCGCACTGACCGGCGTCGGGTGGTTCGCGGGCACCGCGGACGCGGCACCCCAGGCAGTCGCCGTCGAGATGACGAACTTCGCGTTCTCGCCCGCCGCGGTGAACGTGCACACGGGCGACACGGTCACCTGGACCAACCACGACACGGCACCGCACGACGTCACGGTCACCAGCGGTCCGGTCGCCGTTCACTCGCCGCTGCTGTCCACCGGGCAGACCTGGAGCTACACGTTCACGACTCCCGGAACCTACGACTACATCTGCTCGATCCACCCCGACATGCACGCCGTCGTCACGGTGGCCGCTGCGCCGGCGCAGCCGCAGCGACCCGCATCTGTGGTGACGGTGCCGGCTGTCGCGACACCGCAGGTGGCGAGTCGCACCACCATGCACATGCCGAGTCGCGCGGCCGTGGCTGCGACGGCGCGATCGCGCGCCGTGCCGTCCCCGGCCGCGACGACGAGCAGCGCCCCGGCCCCAGCCGTGGTGCCTGCGTCGAGCGCGGTGGCGACGGTCTCGCACCCGCTGAAGCCGCTGCTGATCGTGGCCGGGCTGGTCGCCGCCGTCGCGACGTTCTGCCTGCTCGTGCTGGCGTCGCGACCCGATGAGGAGCCGGTCGACGGGAGGCCTGATGGCTGAGCCCATCCGCGAGCTGGCCGGCTTCACCGTCGGCATCACGGCCGCGCGACGTCGCAAGGAATTCGGTGGCGCGCTCGAGCGACGTGGCGCGCGCGTCCTGTACGGACCGGCGATCAGGATCGTCCCGCTCGCCGACGACGGCGAGACCCTGTCGGCGACACTGCGCTGCCTCGAGCTCCCGCCGGACATCGTGGTCGTGACGACCGGCATCGGTTTCCGCGGCTGGATGGAGGCGGCCGACGCGTGGGGCCTCGGCACGGAACTCACGGCGTGCATCCGGACCGCGACCGTCGTCACTCGTGGCCCGAAGGCTCGCGGCGCGGTGCGCGCGGCCGGGCTCACCGAAGCGTGGTCGCCGGACTCGGAATCCACGAACGAGGTGCTCGAGCATCTGCTCGCGCAAGACCTCGACGGCGTGCGCATCGCGGTGCAGTTGCACGGCGAGCCCGTGCCCGATCTCGTGCAGGCGCTGAGCACGGCCGGCGCCGAGATCATCGAGGTGCCCGTCTATCGCTGGGCGCTGCCGGAGAACGCGGCGGCGCTCACCAGGCTGATCACCGCCGTCGTGCAACGTCAGGTGGACGCGGTCGCGTTCACGAGCGCGCCGGCGGCGGTGAGCATGCTGAAAGTCGCGACGGGCGAGGGACGGCTGGACGCGCTGCTCGGGGCGCTGCGGAGCGACGTGCTGGCCTGTTGTGTCGGACCGGTGGCGGCCAGTCCGCTGCATCGTTCGGACGTGCCGACGGTTCAGCCCGACCGTCCCCGGCTCGGCGCGCTGGTACGCATGATCGGCACCGAGCTGCCCGCGCACGCGGCCCGGCAGTTGCACGTCGCCGGGCATCGACTCGAGATCCGGGGACACGCCGTCGTCGTGGACGACCGGTTCGTCCCGCTCCCCGCCAACGTGATGGCTGTCCTTCGTGTCCTCGCGCGGCATCCCGGCCGTGTGGTGAGTCGCGTGGAACTTCTCGACGCGTTGAGCGGTCACGGCCAGGACGAGCACGCGGTCGAGGTGACGATCGCGCGGTTGCGTACTGCGCTCGACGAACCGCGACTCATCCAGACCGTCGTCAAGCGCGGCTACCGTCTCGCGTCCGAACCCGGCGCCCAACCGCGGGTCGGTCACGGAGCTGGACGCGACGCGTCGCCCTCGTCCTGTCTGGGTGGTGCGTCCGACCCTCGCGGCGGTGCCTCGGTCGGCTCTCGGCGGTAGCCGATCGGTGATCGTCGGACGGCGCTGCTCATTCGGACGCGATGCGCCGGACCTCGCTCGCGCTGTC
>DATGFB010000214.1:0-4999 GCA_035309605.1 Jatrophihabitantaceae bacterium | reverse complement strand
AGACCGTCGGCGAGTTCGCCCAGGCGGTGCGCCGCGCCGTGCTCATGGTCGACACGGCGAGCGCCGAGCAGCGGCACGAGATGGCCCGCAAGGACCGGCGCGTGGCCTTCCTCCCGACGTCCGAGGGCATGAGCGAGATGTACTGGTTGCTGCCCACCGACCAGGCCGCAGCGGTGAAGGTGCGCATCGATGCGCTGGCGGCGCGCTGCGAACCGGGCGACGAGCGCACCAGCGATCAGCGTCGCTCCGACGCCCTGTACGACGTGATCAGCTCACACGAGACGTCGGCCAGTGCGGAGACTCGCGAGCACGGCACGCGCCCGACCGTGCTCGTCACGATGTCTGTCGCAACCGCGGCGGGAGCCAGTGACGCGCCGGGGGAGTTGGCCGGCTTCGGGCCGATACCGGCGTTCCTCGCGCGTCGGATCGCGTACGACCCGACCGGAACGTGGCGTCGGATGCTCACCGACGAACGCGGCCCGCTGGTCGAGTACGGCCGCACGACCTACCGCCCGCCCGCCGATCTCGCGCGCTTCGTGATCGCCCGCAATCGGACCTGCTGCTTCCCCGGCTGCTCGCGCGCCGCTGCGCGCTGCGAACTCGACCACTGCCGTGACTGGGCCGACGACGGCACGACCGACGCGACCAACCTGTACGCGCTGTGCCCGCGCCATCATCACCTCAAACACGAAGCGGGCTGGCGCTATGAGCCGCTGCCCGACGGCGACCTGCTGTGGACCAGCCGGACGGGTCATCGCTACCGGCGAGCAGCGCGCGTCTATCCCGACGAGACCTATCTGACCGATCCAGCGCGCCGACGAAGACCTGTTGGTGACGCGCGCAATGAGTCGGCCGCGCCGGACGAACCGCCCTTCTGAACTGTCCGTCAGGTATCGGGTCCGGTGTTCTGGCACCCTTGGCGTCGATGTCCGCGCTGTCCGACCTGATCACGTCACGCACGTCGCTCGGCGACGCGGAGGTGACGCATCTGCAGCGCCTCGTCGGCGAATGGCAACTGCTCTCCGATCTCGCCTTCGCGGACCTGCTCATCTGGGTGCCGGTGACCGTGCTCGAGGGCGACGCAGATGAGGTCACCGGCTTGTTGTGCGTCGCGCAGTGCCGGCCGACGACGGGGCCGACGGCGTACCAGACCGACCAGGTGGGCGTGCTGCTGCGCGGCGAGCGCGCGACCGGGCTGCGGGTAGCGCTGACCGAAGGACGCATCTACCGCGAAGCGGAGCCGGACTGGGAGGGTGAGCTGCCGCTTCGCCGCGAGGCGATCCCGATCCGCACCGGCGGTGCAGACGGCGCGGTGATCGCGGTGCTCGGCAAGGACGCCAGCCTGGCGAGCATCCGCACGCCCAGCCAGCTCGAACTCGCCTACCTGCAGAGCGCGGCCGACCTCTCGGCGATGGTCGCCGACGGCACGTTCCCCGGACCGGACGCCGGCATCGAAGAGGGATCCGGCCCACGCGTCGGGGACGGCGTCATCCGCCTCGAACCCGACGGCACGCTCATCTACGCCAGCCCCAACGCGCTCTCGGCGTTCAACCGGCTCGGCATCAAGGGCAGCGTGCTCGGCGAGCCGATCTCAGCACTCACCAGCGGAGTCACCGACGACCCCTTCGACGCGCGTGACCTCGCCACCGCGGTCACCGCCGCAATCGAGGGCGGACGCCCAGCGAGCATCGAGGTCGAAGGTGGGGGCGCGGCCGTGCTGTTCCGAGCCCTGCCACTGCGCCCGCGCGGCGAGACGCTCGGCGCGCTGCTGCTCCTGCAGGACGTCACCGAGCTGCGGCGCCGCGATCGGCAGATCATGAGCAAGGACGCGACGATCCGCGAGATCCACCACCGCGTGAAGAACAATCTGCAGACGGTCGCGGCGCTGTTGCGTCTGCAGGCGCGCCGCGTCGCGGCACCGGAAGCGCGGCTCGCCCTCGAGGAGTCGATGCGCCGGGTGAGCTCGATCGCGCTCGTGCACGAGACGCTGTCGGTATCGCTGGACGAGTCGGTCGACTTCGACGAGATCGTGGATCGGCTGTTGGGCATGCTCGCCGACGTCGCCGGTGCGCGGGGACGCATCGCGATGAAGCGCACCGGATCCTTCGGAGTGCTCCCCGCCGAGGTCGCCACAGCGCTGGTACTCGTCATCACCGAACTCGTCCAGAACGCGATCGAGCACGCGTTCCCGTCCGGCGGAGAGGGGCTCGTGCAGGTCGTCGCCGACCGGCAGCGCGGGGAGCTCAACGTGTCGATCGAGGACGACGGCATAGGGCTGCCGCCGAACTTCGGCTCGGAGGACTCCGACCGCCTCGGCCTGCAGATCGTGCGCACGCTCGTGTCAGCCGAGCTCGCCGGGAAGGTCGAGCTACGCGGTCACGACGGTGGAACCGGCACCGCGGCGGTCGTCACCATGCCGCTGGGCCACAAGCCCAGAGTGGGCGGCTAGGCCCGGCTGGGCGGCTGAGACGCGGCTCAGACTAGGCCAGGCGCGCACGGGCGCGGGCGTTGCGGCGCTTGAGCGCGCGACGCTCGTCCTCGGACAAGCCACCCCACACGCCGGCGTCCTGCCCGCTTTCGAGTGCCCAGGCCAGGCAGTCCTGGATCACCGGGCAGCGTCGGCAGACCGATTTGGCTTGCTCGATCTGCAGCAAGGCCGGGCCGGTGTTGCCGATGGGAAAGAACAGCTCAGGGTCTTCGTCACGGCAGATCGCGCGGTGACGCCAGTCCATTCGTGGATCTCCTCACGTGGTGCGGTCGAGGTTGTCCTGCCCCTCCCGCGCTTGTGAATCCTTTCACGAGCCCGCTCCCACGGCAACCAATGTCGTGGTGCTGCAAGGCACGTCACCCGCCACCGGCCGCTTCTGACGCCCGCGCGGACGGGCCGTACTGGGCCTGCGACGCGGTTCGGCGCGGTTGGCCCCTCTGATCCGGACCACCGTACGCAGGGAATCGGGCATCAGTCGAGCCCAAAATTCGGGCAATTTGCTCAGTGCACGATTTGCACAGCTTCGGCGGCCGAGCCGAACACCAGCTTGGCGCGCAGGTCCAGGTAGTCGCCGTCCACCTGGACGGGCATCGGCTCGTCGGCCCGCACGACCAGTCCGTCGAGATCATGGACGACATGTGCGCCCCGCTCGCCGACGTGCGGCCGCGAGCCGGCCATGCGGGCAATGCTGATCAACACGCCGGTCATACCCATCCGCCGGCGGGCGTAGAGCGCGAGACCCGACTCGAACGTCACGTGCGGCGTGGGGTGCAACGGCACGTTGCCGACATAGGTCCACGGGTCGGCGTTGGTGACGATCGCGAAGTGCACGTCGTCGAAGACTGCGCCGTCGGGCAGCTCGACGTGCAGTCGGGGCGTGCGGCGGTTGGTGTGGAAGAACTCGCGCACACCCTGTCGGGCGTACAGTGCATGCGTCGAGCGTTTGCCGCGGCGGCGCTGACGTTCGACGCGTTCGACGATCGCCGCGTCGAATCCGATGCCGGCTGCGAACGCGAAGTAGCGCCCGTCCACGATGCCGAGGCTGATTGTGCGGCGCGAGCCGGCACGCAGTCCGTCGAGCAGCACGCCGGTGGCTTCGAGCGGATCGTTCGGCAAGCCGAGCGCGCGGGCCGTCACGTTCGTGGAGCCGGCCGGCACGATGCCGAGCGCGGGCACGGCGTCGTGGATGCCGTCGGTCAGCAAGCCGTTGACGACCTCGTTGATCGTGCCGTCGCCGCCCAGCGCCACGACCACGTCGGTGCCGTCGCGCATCGCCCGGCAGGCGAGTGCCGCGGCGTGCCCGCGGTGCGCGGTCTCGGCGATGTCGAGTTCGGCCTCGCTGGCCAGCGCTCGGGCGAGGATGTCGCGCTCACGCGGCGACGTCGCCGTCGCCTGCGGGTTGGCCACCACAAGCACGCGCATGATGGCTCACGATACTGGCCGGTAGGGGTGCAACGGCGCCAACTAATCTCGGGCGCGTGACGCGACACCGCGAGATACCCGGCCAGGTCCGGGCGGCGGTGGTCATCATCGGCCTTGAAGTGGTCGCGCTCATCGGTCTCGCCGCACTGCTCGTCGACAAGACGGTGACCGGTACCCCGCACAACAAGCTCGGCGCGGCACTCGGTGCCGGCATGGTCGTGTGTGGTGCCGGCGCGCTCGCGCTGGCCGCGCGCGGCTTGCAGCACCTGCGCCCTGCCGCACGCACTCCGGTCGTCGTATTGCAGCTCTTGGCGTTGCCGGTGTCGTACAGCTTGGCGTTCCAAGCCGGGCTCGTCGGCTACGGCGGCCCGATCCTCGTCGCTGCGCTCGCCGTGCTCTATCTGCTGTTCACTCCACCCGCGCGCGCGGCGCTCGACCGCGACCCTGACCGCTAGCCCGCCGGCGGCGTCTCCTCGTCGGCGCCGAGGCTGGCCCGCAGTCGCTTCAGGCCGCGCGCGACGAGCCGGGAGACCTGCATCTGCGAGACGCCGACGATTGCGGCGATCTCGGTTTGCGTCTTGTTGGCGACGAAGCGCAGCAACAAGATCTCGCGCTCGTTCTCGGGCAGCTTCGCAATGACGTCACGCAGCACGGCGCGCTGTTCCACCTGCTCGAAGCCTTCGTCGACGACACCGAGCATCGGATGCTCGGGAACCGTCTCGCCGGGTGTGGCAAGCACGTCGAGCGGCACGCCGGAGTAGGCGCGCGCGGCGTCGAGCGCCTCCAGCACGATCTCTTCGTCGACCTCGATGCGTTCGGCCAGTTCGGTGATCGTCGGCGCGCGACCCAGTTCCTGACTGAGCTCGGCACGCGCGGTGTTCACCGTGGTCTGCAGTTCCTGCGCCCGGCGCGGAACGTGGACCAGCCAGCCCGTGTCGCGGAAGTGCCGCTTGATCTCGCCGAGGATCGTCGGCGTGGCATACGTCGAGAACTCCAAGCCGCGCTCCGGGTCGAACCGGTCGATCGCCTTGATGAGCCCGATCGCCCCTACCTGAACGAGGTCGTTCATCGGCTCGTTGCGCCCGGAGA
>DATGFB010000213.1:0-6773 GCA_035309605.1 Jatrophihabitantaceae bacterium | reverse complement strand
AAGTGGTTCGGCGACGACATCGCGCTCAAGTCGGGCAAGTACACCGAGCACGACCCGCGCAGCCTGCGTGCCGCCGCTACCGGCATCCGCTTGCTCGGAGCCGGCAACCCGCCGCTGCACAGGTTCCGCGTCGGCCTCGAGTTCGCGATGCACGGTTACCGCGAGGTCGAGGCAATGATGGACACGCATGCGCAGATCGCGAAGTCGCTCGCCCGTCAGCTCGGCCTCGACGAGGCAGTGCAGGCTGCGGTCGGAGGCTCGTACGAACGCTGGGACGGCAAAGGCTGGCCCGGCGAGCTGCGCGGCGAACAGATCCCGGTCGCCGCGCGGATCACGCAGCTGTCCGAGTTCGTCGAAGTCGCTCATCGCATCGGCGGCACCGGCGCGGCCATCGCACTTGCGCGCAAGCGCAGCGGCACGCAGTTCGACCCGCATCTCGCCGACGTACTGTGCGCGAAGGCGGAGAGCGTCTTCGGCGACCTCGACGAGACGCGCACCTGGAACCAGGTGATCGCCGCCGAGCCGTCGCTGGGCGTGCGACTGGTGGGCGCCGACATCGATGCGGCACTGCTCGCGATCGCCGACTTCGTCGACCTCAAGTCGCCGTACACTCTCGGGCACGCGCGCGCGGTCGCCGAGTTGTGCGCCGGCGCCGCGACACAGCTCGGCATGCCGGCCGACGAGATCGCGACCGTGCGCCGCGCCGGGCTCGTGCACGCACTCGGGCGCCTCGGGGTGTCGAACTCGATCTGGGACAAGCCCGGCCCGCTCGGTCCAGGTGAGTGGGAACGCATCCGCATGCACCCGTACCTGACGGAGCGGATCCTGCACCAGTCCGCCGCACTCGCCCCGCTGGGCGAGATCGCGGTGCAGCACCGCGAACGGCTCGACGGCTCGGGTTACCCGCGTGGGCTGTCCGGCGCGTCCATCTCGCGACCGGCGCGCATCCTCGCCGCGGCCGACGCCTACCAGTCGATGCGGGAACCGCGTCCGCATCGTGACGCGCTCGACGCCGGCGCCGCCGCCGAGCTACTGCAGGCCGACGTCCGTGCGGGCCGGCTCGACGCCGACGCTGTACACGCGGTGCTCGCCGCGGCGGGGCACCGCGGTGCGCGCCGACGCGAAGGAGCCGCGGGACTCACCGCTCGCGAGATCGACGTACTGCGGCTGCTCGCGCGCGGGTTGTCGAGCAACGAGATCGCGGCCCGTCTCGTCATCGCGCCGAAGACCGCACGCAACCACACCGAGCACATCTACTCGAAGATCGGCGCGACGAATCGCGCCGCTGCCAGCCTCTTCGCAGTTCGGCACGGGCTGCTCGCCGCTGACTGACCGACCGTGACGACCTTGCTCAGCCCTCGACCGGATCGGGGTCGATGTGGCCTTCCATCCTGTCGTCGGGCGGCACCATGTACGCGAGCAACGCCGAGGCCGGCAGCGGCTCGCGGCTGGGCGGCTGGTGCGGGCGATCGGTCAACGGCTCGACGGGGCAGAAGCTTCGGGTCAGCGGCTGCCCGCGACGCACCACGACCGGCTCGCCGCAGTCGACCAGTTCGAGCTCGTCGACGTCGTCGCCCGTCAGCTCGTACGTGACGCCGTCGCGCGTCACGCGCACGCGCAGCAATGCCTCTCGCCAGCGCACGCGGAACGTGAGCGATCGCCAATGATCGGGCAACTGCGGGTGGAACGACAGCCGGTCACCGTGATCGCGCATGCCACCGAAACCCGCAACGAGTGCAATCCACGTGCCGGCCAGTGACGCGATGTGCACGCCGTCGGCCGTGTTGCCGTGCAGGTCGTCGAGGTCGACGAGCGCGGCCTCGGCGAGGTAGTCGGTCGCGAGATCGAGCTGGCCGACCTCGGCGGCGATCACCGCCTGCGTGCATGACGACAGCGACGAGTCGCGCACGGTGAGCGGTTCGTAGTACGCGAACGCGCGTGCCTTCTCGTCGATGGTGAACTCGTCACCCGCCCAGTGCATCGCGAGGATCAGGTCGGCCTGCTTCACCACCTGCTTGCGGTAGATGTCGAAGTACGGCGCGTTGAGCAGGAGCGGATAGGCGTTCTCCGCAGCGCTGCCGGCGAAGTCCCACCACTCGTGATCGGTGAAGCCCTTGTCCTGCTGGTGCACCTGGCGCTTCTCGTCGTAGGGCACCGCCATCACCGACGCGGCGGCTCGCCAGGCAGCGATCTCGTCGCTCGTCACCTCGAGGCCGGCCGCCTCGTCCGGTGCCCGCTCGGCCGCATCGGCCGCGCCGTCGAGATTCTGCTTCGCCATCAGGTTCGTGTAGATGTTGTCGTCGACGATCGCGCTGTACTCGTCCGGCCCGGTGACGCCGTCGATGTGGAACAACGCGTCCGCGCCGTGATAGCCGAGCGACATCCACAGCCGCGCGGTCTCGACCAGGATCGGAAGCGCGACGTTGCGCTCGAAGTCGAGGTCCTGGGTCCAGCGCACGTAGCGGATCGCCGCCACGGCGATGTCCGCGTTGACGTGGACCGCCGCGGTCCCGGCCGGCCAGTACCCAGAACACTCCTGGCCGCGAATGGTCCGCCACGGGAAGGCCGCACCGCGCAGCGTCAGCGAGCGCGCCCGGTCGCGCGCCATGTCGAGGATCGCCGCCCGCCAATGAATCGCGTCGGCCGCGGCCTTCGGCGCAACAGCCGTCAGGACGGGCAGCACGAAGCTCTCGGTGTCCCAGAACGCGTGCCCGTCGTAGCCCGGACCGGTGAGGCCCTTCGCCGGGATCGCGCGCACCTCGGCCCGCGCCGCCGCCTGGTAGGTGTGGAACAGCGCGAACCGCACCGCCTGCTGGATCGCGTCGTCGCCGTCGATCTCGACGTCGGCGCCCGCCCAGAACTGGTCGAGCGCCGCGCGCTGGTCGTCGATCAGCTGCTGCCATCCCGAGCCGTGCGCGGCGACCATCGCCGCGTGCACCTGGTCGCGCAGCGCCGGCACCGATCGCTGGCTCGACCAGCCGTACGCGACGAACTTCGTCATCGAGAGCGTGCTGCCGGGCTGCAACACGGCGCCGGCCGTGACCCGGGCCCAGTCGGGGTGCACGGACAGTTCCGTGCCGCGCAGGTGCTCGCTGTGGAAGATGTGGTCCATCGCGACGGCCATCAACAGCCGGCTCTCGCGCGTGCGGTGAATGAGATACGCGCGGTTCTTGTCGCCGTCGTGTTCGACGGCCTCGAGCGGGTTCTTCAGGATCGCCGCGACACGTGGATCGCGCTTGCGGGTCGCGACGTTCTCGTTCGCGACCAACTCCGACAGCACGACGACGCGCGCCGGCTGGTCGACCGCCTCGACCTCGTAGTGCACCGCCATGATCGAGCGCTGCGTGAGCGATACCAGCCGGGTGCTGCGCACCTTGATGCACTGACCGGCCGGGGATACCCACTCGGCCTCGCGCCGGAGCACGCCGGCGCGCAGGTCCAGCACGCGCTCGTGATGGCGGACCTCTCCGTAACGCAGGTCGAAAGGCTCGTCGTCCACGAGCATTCGGATCAGCTTGCCGTCCGTGACGTTGACGACGGTCTGCCCGGTCTCCGGGAAGCCGTAGCCGGCCTCGGCGTACGGCAGTGGGCGCACCTCGTAGAACGAGTTGAGATACGTGCCGTGCAGTCCGGCCGGGTCGCCCTCGTCGAGGTTGCCGCGCAGTCCGATGTGCCCGTTCGACAGCGCGAACAGCGACTCGGACTGGGCGAGCACGTCGAGGTCGAGGCCGACCTCGCGGACCGCCCACGGCTCGACGGGGAACCGGCGGTGTGGGATCACAGCAACTCCTCCAAGTCGTTCACCACGACGTCCGCACCGTTGTGCAGCAGGTCTTGCGCATGCGCCTCACCGAGCCGGTTCACGCCGACGACGAATCCGAAGTGCCCTGCATGGCCGGCCTGCACGCCGGCGGTCGCGTCCTCGAACACGGCCGCTTGCTGCGCAGGCACGCCGGCGAGCCGTGCGCCCGCGAGGAACGCGTCCGGCGCGGGCTTGCCCGGGATGTGTTGCTCGATGAGCGTGACGCCGTCGATGCGTCCCTCGACCAGCGCGTCGAGTCCGGTCACGCGCAGCACGTCTGCGGTGTTCGCACTGGACGAGACGACGATGCGCTGCAGTCCCGCATCGCGCGCGGCGTCGAGATAGCGGCGGGAGCCTTCGTAGACGCGCACGCCGTCGGTGTGGATGCGCTTGACGAGCAGTTGGTTCTTGCGGTTGCCCACGCCGTTGACCGTCTCGGCATCCGGCGGATCGTCGGACGTGCCCTGCGGCAGGGTGATGCCGCGAGAGGCGAGAAAGTCGCGGACGCCGTCGGCGCGCGGCTTGCCGTCGACATAGGTTGTGTAGTCGTCGGCGGTGAACTCCGGCAGCCCGCGCGCCTCGAGCAGCGCGTCGAACGTCTCCTTCCACGCCGCGCGATGCACCGACGCGGTGTCAGTGAGCACGCCGTCGAGGTCGAACAGGCATGTGGTCACGCCGTCAGGCAGTCCGAGCACGGCCTCCAGTGTGCCGTGTCGAACGCCATGTCGAACACAGCGGCGGTCAATCCGAAACGCGGTCGCGTACGTTCGTGCGGTGACCGAGACGTTTCGCGCACCGGGCCTCGACAGCGAACTCGGCTTCGACTACGTCGAGGCCACTCCGGACAAGGTCGTGCTGGCCTGGCAGGTTACGCCGCAGCAGCACCAGCCGTTCGGCATCGTGCACGGTGGCGTGTACTGCGCCGCCGTCGAGTCCGCCGCGAGCATGGCGGCGACGCTGTGGTTCGGCGCGCGCGGTCAGGTCGTCGGCGTCGCCAACCACACCGACTTCTTACGCTCGGTCTCCGAGGGGCGGCTGACGGCGACGGCCACGCCGATCCATCGGGGCAACTTGCAGCAGCTGTGGCAGGTCGAGATCACCGACGGAGACCAGCGGCTGATCGCCCGCGGGCAGGTCCGACTACAGAACCTGCCGGCCCGCGAACCGCAGTAGGGTTCGGACATGGCCGATGAAATGACAGCCGTGTTCACCGACCCGGACGGGACGGCACTCGAACTGCCGGTCGCGACCGCGAGCGAGGGAGCCTCGGGCGCCGACATCAGCAAGTTGCTCGCGAAGACCGGACTGGTCACGTACGACCCCGGTTTCGCGAACACCGCCTCGTGCTCATCGGCGATCACCTACATCGACGGCGACGCAGGCATCCTGCGCTACCGCGGCTATCCCATCGACGAGCTCGCCGAGAACTCGACGTTTCTCGAGGTGAGCTACCTGCTCATCTACGGCGAGCTGCCGACAACTGACGAACTCGCCACGTTCACCGACAAGATCAGCCGGCACACGCTGCTGCACGAGGACTTGAAGCGCTTCTTCGAGGGCTTCCCGCGCGATGCGCATCCGATGCCGGTGCTGTCGTCGGCGGTGTCGGCACTGTCGACGTTCTACCAGGACTCGCTCGACCCGTTCGACGACGACGATGTCGACCTCTCGACCGTCCGCCTGCTCGCCAAGCTGCCGACGATCGCCGCGTATGCGTACAAGAAATCGGTTGGCCAGCCATTTCTGTATCCGGACAACTCGCTCGGCCTCGTCGAGAACTTCCTGCGCATGACGTTCGGCTTCCCGGCCGAGCCGTACGAGCTCGACCCAGCTGTCGTGCGCGCGCTCGACATGCTGTTCATCCTGCACGCCGACCACGAGCAGAACTGCTCCACCTCGACAGTGCGGCTCGTGGGTTCGTCGCAGGCGAACCTGTTCGCATCGATCTCGGCGGGTATCAACGCGCTGTTCGGCCCGCTACACGGCGGCGCCAACCAGGCCGTCCTCGAGATGCTGCAGCAGATCCGCGCCGACGGTGGCGACGTCTCGTCGTTCGTGCAGAAGGTAAAGACGAAGCAGGACGGCGTGAAGCTCATGGGCTTCGGGCACCGCGTCTACAAGAACTACGACCCGCGCGCGACGATCATCAAGAAGGCAGCCGACCAGATCCTGTCCGCGATGGGCAAGCGCGACGACCTGCTCGACATCGCCATCGAACTCGAAGGCGTCGCGCTGTCCGACGACTACTTCGTCGAGCGCAAGCTCTACCCGAACGTCGACTTCTACACCGGGCTGCTGTACCGCGCGATGGGGTTCCCGACGCGCATGTTCACCGTGCTCTTCGCCATCGGGCGGCTGCCCGGCTGGATCGCGCAATGGCACGAGATGATCAACGATCCCGCGACCAAGATCGGCCGGCCTCGTCAGGTCTACACGGGAGCAACGCAGCGGTCCTACGTACCGCTCGAAAAGCGCTGACGTTCGCATGGCGTACTACCAGCAACGCGGCAGCGTCCCGCCGAAGCGGCACACCCAGCATCGCAGCGCGGACGGCGCGCTCTACTACGAAGAGCTCATGGGCGAGGAGGGCTTCTCGTCCGACTCCTCGCTGCTCTACCACGTCAACATCCCGTCCGCCCTCGTCGACGTGCAGCCATGGGCGCTGCCGGACCTGACCACCACACCCAACGAGCCACTGCTGCCGCGCCACCTGAAGCTGCACGAGCTGTTCGCCGCGCCGGCAGGCAACGTCGTCACCGAACGCCGTCTCGTGCTCGGCAACGACGACGTGCGCATCTCCTACTCGGTCTCACTCGATCCGTCGCCGCTGTATCGCAACGCGATCGGCGACGAGTGCGTCTACGTCGAGTCCGGAAGCGCAACGGTCGAGACCATCTTCGGGCCGCTCGAAGCACGCCAGGGCGACTACGTGCTGCTCCCCCGCGCGACGACCCATCGATGGGTGCCCGAT
>DATGFB010000212.1:0-6012 GCA_035309605.1 Jatrophihabitantaceae bacterium | reverse complement strand
GCTGCGTGGAACTCGTCGTCGGTGAGCTCGCCGAGGCTGTGCAGGTGCACCAGCCGCTCCAGCGCGTCGATGAATCCACCTGACGTCGCGGGGGGGTCGGCGACGTAAGCGTGCGCTTCCGCGGCGTCCGCTTCGGCGAGTGCGGCAACCTCGACCGACGGCAGCACGGTCGTCGCCATGACGTCCTCGACGGCCGCGTGCTCCTGGTGCGCGGCCACGTGCTCGTGGTGCGCGGCAACGCGCGCGTGCGCTTCCTCGTGCTCGGCGCGCAACACGCGACGCAATACCTTGCCGAGGATGTTCTTCGGCAGTTCGGTACGGAACTCGAACTGCGTCGGCACCTTGTAGGCGACGAGCTTGTACGCGCAGAACGCACGCAACTCGTCCTCGGTTGCGATCGAGCCGTCGTGCAGCACGATGTAGGCCTTGACCGTCTCGCCGCGATAGAAGTGGGGAACTCCGACGATCGCACACTCGGCCACCGCGTGGTGCTCGCACAACACGTCCTCGATCTCGGACGGGAAGATGCTGAAGCCGCTGGCCAGGATGACGTCTCGCTTGCGATCGACGAGCGTCACGAATCCGTCCTGGTCCATGATCGCGACGTCGCCGGTGTGCAGCCAACCGTCGGCCGAGAGCATCTCGGCCGTCTCGTCGCGTTGGTTCCAGTAGCCGCTGAACACCTGCGGGCCGCGCACGCACAACTCGCCCGGGGTGTCGATCGGAACCTCGCGCTGCGGGTCGTCGACGTCCACGATGCGCATTTCGGTACCGGGCAGCGGCACCCCGATCGTGCCGGGACGCGCGTTCTCGTTGAGCGGGTTCGCCAGCGCGACCGGCGAGCTCTCGGTCAGTCCGTAGCCCTCGACGAGCCGGCCGCCGGTGAGCTGCTCGAAGCGTTTGATCGTCTCCGGCGGCAGTCGCATGGCGCCCGACACGCAGGTGCGGATCGAACGCAGGTCGTGCCTGTTCGTGCGCCGTGACCGCACGATGAGGTCGTACATCGGCGGCACGCCGGGGAAGACCGACGGCTTCCACTTGTCGATCGCCTTGAACAGCAAGTCGAGATCGAACGTCGGCAGCAGCACGAGCGTGCCCGCGGTGAGCATGTTCATCGTCAAGCACATGGTGAGGCCGTAGACATGGAAGATCGGCAGCGCGGCGAGGATCGTCTCCTGTCCGCGGTGCATGTCGGGGTCCCACGCGCTCGCCTGATACGCGTTCGCTACGAGGTTGCGATGCGTGAGCATCGCGCCCTTGGGCAGTCCGGTGGTGCCACCGGTGTACTGCAGAAGTGCGAGATCTTCGCCCGGCATGATGTGCACGCCGGGCACCTCGCCCTTGGCTGATGCGAGCAACTGCGAGAACTGCAGTACGTCTGCATCGGGCGGCAACTCGGCGACGAGGTGCTCACGCTTCTGCCGCACACTGCCGAACGGCAGGTGCAGCGCGAGTCGCTTGCCGGACGGCAGGTAGTCGGCGAGCGACGTGACGATGACGTGCTTGAGGTCGGTACCGGTCTTGGCCTCGGCGAGTCGCTCGTAGGCGCCGTCGTACACGATCGCGACCGATGCGCCACTGTCGGAGAGTTGGTGGTGGAACTCGGGCGCGGTGTAGAGCGGGTTGTGCTGCACGACCACCGCGCCGATTCGCAGCGCGGCAAAGAACGCAATGACGTTCTGCGGGCAATTGGGCAGGATCAGCGCGACGCGGTCGCCCTTGCACACGCCGAGATCGGACAATGCGATCGCGAATCGGTCCACCGCATCGGCCAGCGCGCGATAGGTCATGGTGCGGCCGAGGAACGCAAGTGCCTTGCGGCGCGGGAATTCTTCTGCTGCGTCGTAGAGCAGCTGCGTCAGAGCGATGTCCGGCACGTTCACGCGCTCGATGACGCCAGGCGCGTACCAGCGACGCCAAACGCGCGCGCTATACCCGCCAGAATCAGTCATTTGTGGAGATTCAAGCACTCAGGATCAGTGGCCGCCATAGCCGCCGGTCTCGCGCGGCACGGAACACCGCAGGTCAGGCGAATCGCGCGAGATCGTCGAACGACGGCACGAAGTAGTAGGCACCGGTCAGTGCGCGCGTGTAGCGCGTCAGCGCGTCGCGGTCGCCGAGCGCACCGGCCATGCTCTCGAGCATCGACGCGAGGAAGCGCTGGTCGCGCGCGAATCCGACGAACATCGTGCCGTGATCGGTGACCGAGCCGTACGCAGTGTTGCGCCGGAAGATCTTGCCGAAGTCGTCCTGATCGGTGCGTGCGACGTGCGACGTGGTGGGCCGGTCGTCGAGTTCTTCGCTGTCGCTCTTGCGCCGGCCGATCACGCGTTCCTGTTCGTCGATCTGCAGGGCCGTCCACGCGGCCGCGTCGTGTGCCCACTTCTGCAGCAGCCATATCGTGCCGCCGGCGCCGGGGGATCCGTCCGGGATCAGGACGTAGCCGGGTGCTTGGGCGAGCGGTGGGTTCTCGGTGCCGTCGATGAAGCCGGTGAGGTCGAGGTCGCGATGGTAGGACCAGCCGACGGTCTCGGTCGCGAGCGCAGCGGCCGGCCGCAACGAGTTCACCATCAACGTCGTCGCGTCGAAGATCACGTCGTACGAACCGCCGGCGATCCACAGCGCGATGTCGTGCTGCGTCGCGGGCATCGTGTAGCCGTCCGGCCCGACGACGGCCGTGTCGAAACCGCGGATGCCTTCGGGTGCGTCGGCACCGACTGCATCGCGCCACAGTTCGGGACGGATGCCGGTGACGAGGTTGACGCCGCCCATCGTCGTACTCGGTTCGACCAGATGCGCGGCGGCGGCGATCAGCGTGCGTGCATCGGATGCACCGCTGCGGTCGAACTCGAGGTACGCGTGCGAGAGATTGCCGAGGGCGAAGATGCTGTTCTGCGCGTATGCCATCGCCGTCACCCTTTCTGTGCGGCCATTCGCACGTGCAACTGTGCGCGCGCGAGCTTGACCGCCTGCGTCAGCGTCTCAATGTCGTAGGCGCCGTAGTGTCGTTGCCCGTTCACGAAGAACGTGGGTGTGCCGGTCGCACCGCTGACGTCGGCGGACTCGAGGTCCTGCGCGATGCGGGTCGCATACGTGTGCCGCTTCAGGTCGTCGGTGAACCGGTCGGCGTCGAGCCCGAGCTCGTGCGCGTACCGGAGCAGATCGGCGAAGCGCAGCGCGCGCTGGTTCGCGAACAGCAGATCGTGCATCTCCCAGAACTTGCCCTGTGCGCCCGCCGCTTCGGCGGCCTCGGCGGCCAACTGCGCGTTGGGGTGGACGTCGGTCAACGGCAGATTGCGCCATACATACCGCAGGTCTGTGTCGGCGAGCAGCGCACGCACGACCGGCTCGGCCTGCCCGCAGTACGGGCACTCGAAGTCGCCGAACTCGATGAGCGTGATCGACGCCCCGATCGGGCCACGCACGTGGTCACGCTCGATGTCGACCTCCGGCACGAGATCCTGGATCAGATCGGTGTCACCGACGAGTGCGCGTGCACGCTGTGCCTTGGGCAGCAGCGCAGTGAGCCGGTAGACCAGCCACGTGAGCAGCGACGCGACGAGCGCCGCAGTCAGCGCGCCCAGCTTCGCCTCCGCCAGCGCGGTGCCGGTGAACGCGCGGTCGGCGATGAGCAGCGCGACGGTGAATCCGATACCGGCGATCGTGCCGCTGCCGAGCACGGCAGCCCAGCCCACCGGTGGCCTGATGCGACCACGCGAGAGCAGGGTCAGGATGCGCGCGGTGCCGACGATCGCTATCGGCTTGCCTACCACGTAGCCCACGATGACGCCGAGCGTGATCGGCGACGTGTATGCCTCACGCAGGAAGTGCCCGCGCAGCTGGATGCCGATGTTCGACAGCGCGAAGAGCGGGACGATCACGTAGCTGGTCCAGGGGTGATAAAAGCCTTGCAGCCGCTCGTTCGGCGACAGGGTGGCCGTCAGCCCGGTGGTTGCCGATCGGGCCATCTCGACGGTCGGCTGTTCGCGGAACAGCCGCACGAGCACCGTGGCCTGTTCGAGATCCGCGCGCGCCGGGGTGTAGGCCGAGGCCGACAGCCCGATGGCGAGCCCGGCGACGACCGGGTCGACTCCGCTGGCCAGCAACGCGGCCCAGATCAGGACGCCCAGGGTCGCGAAGACCCAGCGCTGTTGCATCCGTAGCGCGGTGACTTCGAGCAGGATCGCGAACAGTGCCAGCGCGAGTATCACGTGTTCGGCGTCGATGTGGTCGCTGTACACGAAGGCTATGACCAGCAGCGCCGCGACATCGTCCACGACGAACACCGTCAGCAGAAAGATCCGAGCTCGATCGGGAACGTTGCGCCCGAGGATCGCGAGCAGTCCCAGCGCGAGTGCGGTGTCGGTCGACATCGCGACACCCCATCCGTGCCGGCTGGCATGCCCGCTGTTGATCGCGAGGTAGATCAGTACCGGGACGATCATGCCGACCAGCCCGGCCAGGCACGGCAGCACGAAGCGACGGCGTTCGCGCAGGTCGCCGAGGTCGAACTCGCGCCGCGCCTCGAGGCCGACGACGAGGAAGAACAACGTCATCAGGCCGCTGTTGATCCACGTGCGCAGATCGCGGGTGAGGTGCACGCTGCCCAGACGCACCGACAGCGTCGTGTGCCAGGTGTGCTCGTAGTTGGTGACGTCGATGTTCGCCCAGATCAGTGCGGCGATGACGGCCGCGACCAGCACACCGGCGCTGCCCGACTCGGTACGCAGGAACTCGCGCAGCGGAGCAGAGCGGTCGCGAGCCCACAGCGTGCGCCCCCGCCACACCGAGACGGTGGCTTCCGCCTCAGTCATGATCGCCCACGGTGCGCAGCGTAGGGGATGCGGCGGCGCGCCGCGTCGGTCAGTGCGTCATGCGCGAGGACGTCAGCTTGGCGTACAGGATGACGTTCTGCGGCAGGTCCACGCCGTTCCTGACCGCACAGGTGATCAGCACGACCCGGTCCGGGATGGAGGTGTTCATGAGTGATGTGACGCCACTTGCGTCGTTCTTGTTGACGAGGTAGGCGTCGGTGACCGTGTACGTCAGAGTTCCGGACGATGTCGTGAGCGTGATCGTGTACTTGCCGAGCAGCGACGGCACCGAGTAGGTCGTGACACCGGCCGGCCGCTGCGTAGCCGGCCCGAGGTGTGCGGCCGCGTACTCCGACAGCGGGTTGAGCACGAGCTTCTGCACCGACCAGGCGTGACCGAGCACGTACGTAGTGCCGCGCGCGGCGGTACCTGGTGCTACGCCGAAGCCCGAGTCGACCCAGCAGACGGTGTGCACCTGGTCGCCCGGCGGATCGAGCGGGAACACCGCCGGCATGGCGCACACGTTGGCGGAGACACTGAACGCCGGCCCGCTCAACAGGAAGTGCGTCGGTCCCGCGGCGGGAACCGGATCGTGCGGCGGTGCCTTCTTCTTCACCACCGTCGGCGTCGGCGTAGGCGTCGGCGTGGCACTCGGCGTCTGGATGCTCAGTACCGGTGGGGCAGCGGGTTGCGCCGCGCTCGCGACGTGAGTGCTGGTGGGGCCGGGCCAGAAGACCACAACGAGCACCGCCGCCAGCGCGACGGCACCGGCTGTTGCGATGACCTGCCAGCGCCTCACCCGCACAGCCTAGATGCGTCGCCGCGTTCCGACATCAGACGTCGAACTGTTCGCTTGACCGTCACACGGCTTCATACCTAAGATCACTAGGTATGAAGGTCGACCGTGTGAAGGGCCATCTCGAGCTGTTGCTGCTCGGCGTGCTGGATTCGGCGCCGGCTCACGGCTATGCGGTCATCACCGCGCTCCGCGAGCGCAGCGGCGGCGCGTTCGACCTGGCCGAGGGCGCCGTGTATCCGGCCCTGCACCGGCTCGAGGCGACCGGCATGGTCACCAGCGAGTGGCACTCGATCGCGGGGCGCCGGCGCCGGTTGTACCGGCTGACGCCGCACGGCCGGGCGAGCCTTGCCGAGCAGCGTCGCGAGTGGCGTCTGCTGGCCGACGCCGTCGACGCAGTCG
>DATGFB010000211.1:0-7927 GCA_035309605.1 Jatrophihabitantaceae bacterium | reverse complement strand
CCGCGATCCGGCGCACATCGGGGAACAGATCCGCGGGGTGGGGACCACATGCAAATCAGAAAGAGACTGATCAAGAAATCAATCGCTCCCGCGGTGGTTCTCGCCATCGTGAGCGGCGTCATCGTCGCTCCAGGGACGGTGTCGGCAACACCGACCAACCATCACTTCACCGGTTTCGCCGGCGGCAGCGCGCTCGAAGCGCTGGGCAACACCGTCGTGTCGAACCTGACGTCGGAGTCGTCGGTCGACAGCAGCGACACCGGCGTCACGAGCACCAACACGCTCGCGACCGTCAACGTGAACGGGCTGCTCAGCTCGTCGAACGTGGCGACAGATGCCGCATCGTCGAACATTGCGGGCGGGGTGCAGCTGCTCACGCACGCGCACACGGCGAACGCCAGTCTGCTCAACGGCGCGATCACGGTCGCGGCGATCGACACGACCGATATCGCGCGCGTGCTGGACAACGCGGCGGCGACCACGTCGGCCGACATCAACACCACGTTCGTCTCGCTCAAGATCGGCAATACGCACGTTCCGCTCAACGTCAAGAAGAACACCGCCATCAACATCCCCGGGGTCGCGACGGTCGTCGTCAACATGTCGTTGCAGGAGGCCGGCCCGCCCGGTAGCGGCGGCATCCTGACGTTCGGCGCGGGTCTGGCGATCAACCTGCTCAAGAGCCTCGGCGGCAAGCCGAAGGGCACGCAGATCTTCCTGAACCCGGTCTATTCGGCGATCGAGACCGTCACCCAGGAGTCCGGACCACTGATCGGCGGCAACGCGTTCGCCACGGAGGTCACCGCGGCCGCGGGCAACCTGCTCAACGCGCACTCCGGCCCCACGGCGTCGATCGGCATGCCCTTCAACGGCACGCACGGCTCGGACGTCACGAACAGCACCTTGGCCGTGAACCTGCCGAACATCATCAACGTGGCGGCGGCGAGCGACACCGCCAACGGCGTGAAATCGAATACCACCGTGAGCTACTCCCGGCTGACCACCAACCTGTCGCACGTCAATCTGCTCGGCGGCCTCATCACCGCTGACGCATTGACAGGCACCGCGCAGGCGAGTGCGAACCCGAACGGGACGACGTTCACGTCGGTGTCGACGAGCATCGTGAATCTGGTGATCGACGGTCATCCGATCGACGTGAACGTCCAACCCAACACGGTGATCAAGATCGGCAACCTGCTGACCATCACGATCCGCCTGCAAGCGAAGTCGCCGTTCGCCGCGGTCGTGAAGCTGCTCGACATCAAGGTCAACACCGCGTCGTACGGCCTTCCGGCTGGCGCCGAGGTGCAGATCGGCGTGGCACGGGCGGCGATCCAGCCGGCGCAGTGAACCCGTAAGCACGGATGACGATGGCCCCGAGGCGTTGCCTCGGGGCCATCGTGTTGTTTGCGTGGGTGCGCTCAGTCGCCTTCGACGACCGGGTAGATCTCGTCGGCCACCAATCCGTGCGCCTCACGGTGCACGGTGTTCGCCGCATCCGCGCTCGGCGCGTCAACGAGGCAGAAGATCTTGCCCTGCTCCTCCGAGACCCAGTACCGCAGGTAGTGCACTCCGTGCTCGTCCTGCGTCGCCAGATCGGCTGCGTGCGCCTTCGCGACCTCCGCCGGCGCGACCTCTCCGTCCATGTTGTGCACGTCGATGAAAAGTGGCATCTGGAACTCCTTCTGAGGCCAGGTACGCGATCCGGTGCGGGCTCGCTCGTCCAGTTCACCGCAGGAGTTCGACGAGGACAACAGGCGGTAATGAACGCTGCCCCTTTTGGGCGCCTTCGGCACCTGCACCAGACTCGATCGGCTCGGCACCGCGAGCGAACTCGCGCTGCACTCGCCTCAAACCTCTTGTGGCGGGTGTTGGGTTCGAACCAACGTAGGCATAGCCGACGGTTTTACAGACCGCTCCCTTTGGCCGCTCGGGCAACCCGCCGTGCCGCCGGCGCACCGGCAACGGGAAGCCAGCCTACCGGACTCGACTGCGCCGTCCTGAACCACTTCGATACGGTCGGGGGACGCACCACGCCGCGTCAGGAGGTTTCGCCGCGATGGCCGACTCGTCGTTCGACGTCGTCAGCAAGGTCGACCGGCAAGAGGTCGACAATGCTCTGAACCAGGCCGCCAAGGAGGTACACCAGCGCTTCGACTTCCGCGGCACCAACGCGTCGATCGAGTGGTCCGGCGAGCTCGGCGTGACCGTCAAGGCCGACACCGAGGAACGCGCCAAGGCTGCGCTGGAAGTGTTCAAGGAGAAGCTGATCAAGCGGTCGATCTCGCTGAAGGCGCTCGACTCCGGCGAGCCGAAGTCGTCGGGCAAGCAGTACGTCATCGCGTCCACCCTCAAGCAGGGCATCGGACAGGACGACGCCAAGAAGATCGCGAAGTTGATCAGGGACGAGGGGCCCAAGGGCGTCCAGGCGCAGATCCAGGGCGACCAGCTGCGCGTCTCCGGAAAGAAGAGGGACGACCTGCAGGCCGTCCAGGCCCTGCTGCGCAACGCAGACCTCGGCGTCGCACTGCAATTCGACAACTACCGGTGAGGACGGCGTCGTGAAGGGCATCATCCTGGCCGGCGGGGCCGGCACACGGCTGCACCCGATCACGATCGCGGTGAGCAAGCAGCTGCTGCCCGTCTACGACAAGCCGATGATCTACTACCCGCTGTCGACGCTGATGCTCGCCGGCATCCGCGACATCCTCGTGATCACCACACCGCATGACCAGGACCAGTTCGTGCGACTGCTCGGCGACGGCGCCTCGCTCGGCTTGTCGATCAGCTACGCCGTGCAGCCTGAACCCAACGGGTTGGCGGAGGCGTTCCTGATCGGCGCCGATCACCTCGGATCGGACCCCGCCGCACTCGTCCTCGGCGACAACATCTTCTACGGGCACGGCCTCGGCGGGACGCTCACCGAGGCCGCGACGCTGGCCGAGGGCTGCGTGCTGTTCGGCTACCAGGTGCGCGACCCCGAACGCTACGGCGTCGCCGAGGCAGACCCGTCCGGGCGGCTCGTGTCGATCGAGGAGAAGCCGGCGAAGCCGAAGTCGAACCTCGCGGTCACCGGCCTGTACTTCTACGACAACGACGTCGTCGCGATCGCGAAGGAGCTCGAACCGTCCGCGCGCGGCGAGCTCGAGATCACCGATCTGAACAACGTCTACGTGCAGCGCGGCACCGCGCGGCTGGTCGACCTCGGCCGTGGCACCGCGTGGCTCGACACCGGCACGCACGACTCGCTTCTCGAGGCGGGCTTGTTCGTGCAGGTGCTCGAGCACCGGCAGAGCGTGCGCATCGCCTGCATCGAGGAGATCGCGCTACGACAGGGCTGGATCACGGCGGCGCAGGCGTACGAACTCGGTGCGGCACTCGCCAAGTCCGGCTACGGCGAGTACGTCATGGAGATCGCGCGCGCTGCCGGCGCCTGACACGACCGTGCCGTCAGTGGCGGAAGCGCGGGTCGTGCTCGGCCATCGCCTGCAGGCGCGCGATGCGCTGCGCCATCGGCGGGTGCGTCGAGAACAGGTTGCCGATGCCACCGGTGCGGAACGGGTTCGCGATCATCAAGTGACTCGTCGTGACGAGCTGCGGCTCCTGCGGTAGCGGCAGTGCCTGCACACCGCGCTCGAGCTTCTGCAGCGCGCTGGCGAGAGCGAGCGGGTCGTTGGACAGCTCGGCACCGGACGCATCGGCCTGGTATTCGCGGGAGCGGCTGATCGCGAGCTGGATGAGTCCGGCCGCGAGCGGACCGACGATGAGCATCGCGAGGTCCGCGAACGGGTTGCGGTCGCGGCTGTTGCCGCCGCCGAAGAACATCGCGAAGTTCGCGAGGTAGGTGATCGCCGCGGCGATGGTGCCGGCCACCGACGAGATGAGGATGTCGCGGTTGTAGACGTGGCTGAGCTCGTGACCGAGCACGGCGCGCAGCTCACGCTCGTTCAGGATCTGCAGGATGCCCTCGGTGGCGCAGACCGCTGCGTGCCGCGGGTTGCGGCCGGTGGCGAAGGCGTTGGGCTGGTTGGTCGGCGAGACGTAGAGGCGGGGCATCGGCTGCCCGGCGGTCGTCGCGAGCTCGCGGACGATCCGGTACATCTCCGGGGCCTCGATCTCGCTGACCGGACGGGCCCGCATCGACCGCAGGGCGATCTTGTCGGAGTTGAAATAGCTGAAGGCGTTGATGGCGACGGCGATGGCAAGGCCGATCAGCAGGCCGCTGCGGCCGAAGAACGCGCCGCCGACGCCGATGAGCAAAGCGGCGAGCGCTCCGAAGAGCACCGCCGTCTTGAGACCGTTGGTTGCGTTGCGCACGTCTCTCCAACGTTCGGTGACCCCGGCTGCGTTCCCAGGGGATGGTTGACTCTTAGCCATGTCGGCGATCGACCATCTGGTGCAGGCGAACCACGACTACGTCGCCCGTTTTCCGGGCCCGCGGCCGCTTCGTCCCAAGCTTCGGCTGGCCGTCATCGCGTGCATGGACTCGCGCCTGGACCTGTTCGGCGCCCTCGGCCTGGAGATCGGTGACGCACACCTCATCCGCAACGCCGGCGGCGTGATCACCGACGACGTACTCCGGTCGCTGGCGATCAGCCAGCGCTTCCTCGGCACCCAGGCCGTCATGCTGATCCATCACACGCAGTGCGGCATGGAGGGGCTCGACGACGCCGCATTTCGCGCCCAACTGGCCGCCGAGACCGGCGCCGAGCCGACCTGGGACGCCCACGGCTTCACCGACGTCTACGCCGACATGCGCGAATCGATCGCGCGGGTGCGCGAATGCCCGTGGATCCCGTCACGCGACGAGGTGCGCGGATTCGTCTTCGACGTGGCGACGGCGAAGATCGACGAAGTCATCGTCCCCTGAACGTCATAAGGGACGTCGCGATCACGACGTCCCGTTATGACAATCCGAGGATTCAGGCGGCCCAGCGGAACGAGGCCATGAGCGCCTCGATGCGCTGCTCGACCTCCTCGTCGGCGCCGTCGGTCATGGCGAACTCGGCCAGCAGCGCGAGGTCGCCTTCGGGCGTGGGCAGCACGTACCGGACGCAGTCCGGCGGTGCCTCGCCGTCGACGAGTTCGCCGGCGACGGCCCCTTCGGCGACCGGTCGCAGCGGTACGTCGCTGTCCATCAGTCCGACGGTCAGAACACCGCTCGCGGGCTTGATGTCGTCGGCACCGATCACGGCCGTGCTCAGCACTGCGAGCAGTGGAGCGCCGCCGACCTCGTCCGGCAAGCCGGCGGATTCAGGGGTCAGCACGAGCCAGTCACGGCAGTTCATCTCGAAGGCCGGCAGCACCAGGTCCTTCATGACCACTCCTTCATGCCCGTCGAACATCGCGGGCCTGCGATTCGAGGTCCCCAGACCGTCCCGCTTGCTCTCTCTTACCCACCCGGACCGACGCGATCACCAGCGATTCGGCCGGATCTGGAGCCAAATCCGGGTCGAACGCGGCAAAGCGGGCACTGACTGCCGACCACATCGTCAGCTGAAGCCCACCATAACCAGCGGTTCGTGGGCGAACGCGGTGAGTGAGCTGGCAGGAGACTGTCGCTCAACAAGCTGCCAGTTGGTCACGAGTTAGTGAGCGAGCACACGGGCATCTGCGGCGCAACGCTCGTAGGATAACGGGGTTGCGATCACGCCGATTGCGGGGTAGACCGCACAACCCGCCGGTGCGACCGCGTCATCGGCTCCGCGCTGATCTGGGAGGCCGTGGCCCGCGTGTCCAAGAACGTGCAGCAACTGGACCAGGTGGTCATCCGTATCGCAGGCGACTCCGGCGACGGTATGCAGCTCACGGGTGACCGATTCACCCAAGAGACGGCGATGTTCGGCAACGACCTCGCGACGTTCCCGAACTTTCCCGCCGAGATCCGCGCGCCCCAGGGCACGCTGGCCGGCGTCTCGTCCTTCCAGCTGCACTTCGCCGACCACGACATCCTGACGCCCGGCGACCGGCCCGACGTCCTCGTCGCGATGAACCCGGCCGCGCTCAAGGCGAACCTCGGGGACGTGCCCAAGGGCGCCACACTGATCATCGACAAGCACGACTTCACCGAACGCGCCCTGGCACGCGTCGGCTGGGCGAGCAACCCGCTCGAGGACGGCTCGCTCGACGCGTTCACCGTGCACGCCATCGACCTCACCCAGCTGACGCTCGACGCGCTGGCCGACACCGACCTCTCCCGCAAGGACGCCGGACGCAGCAAGAACATGTTCGCGCTCGGGTTGCTGTCGTGGATGTACTCGCGTCCGACCGACGAGACGCTGCGCTTCATCCAGCAGAAGTTCGCGAACAAGCCCGACATCGCGTCGGCCAACGTGGCGGCGTTCAAGGCGGGCTGGAACTTCGGCGAGACGACCGAGGCGTTCGCGGTGTCCTACGAGGTCAAGCCGGCGACGCAGGCAGCCGGCCTGTACCGCAACATCAGCGGCAACGTGGCGCTGTCGTACGGGCTGGTCGCGGCGGCGCGGCGCGCCGGCCTGCCGCTGTTCCTGGGCGCGTACCCGATCACGCCGGCGTCCGACATCCTGCACGAGCTGTCGAAGCACAAGCGCTTCGGCGTGCGCACGTTCCAGGCCGAGGACGAGATCGCCGGTATCGGCGCGGCCCTCGGCGCGGCGTTCGGCGGCGCGCTCGCGGTGACCACGTCGTCCGGCCCGGGCATCGCGCTCAAGGGCGAGGCGATCGGGCTCGCGGTGTCGCTCGAGCTGCCGCTCGTCGTCTGCGACATCCAGCGCGGCGGCCCGTCCACCGGCCTGCCGACGAAGACCGAGCAGTCCGACCTGCTGCAGGCGATGTACGGACGCAACGGCGAGGCGCCGGTGCCGATCGTCGCCGCGCAGTCACCCGGCGACTGCTTCGACGCCGCCGTCGAGGCAGTGCGCATCGCGGTGACGTACCGCACACCGGTGTTCCTGCTGTCCGACGGCTATCTCGCGAACGGCTCCGAGCCGTGGCGCGTGCCGACGCTCGCCGACCTGCCCGAGTTGCAGGTCGACTTCGCGACCGAGCCGAACGGTCCCGATGGCGCCTTCCTGCCGTACCTACGTGATCCCGAGACGCTCGCGCGTCCGTGGGCGGTGCCGGGCACGGCGGGGCTCGAGCATCGCGTCGGCGGCATCGAGAAGGCGGACAAGACCGGCAACATCAGCTACGACCCGGACAACCACGACTTCATGGTTCGCACGCGACAGGCGAAGGTCGACGGCATCGCGCGCTCGCTGGCGCCGCTCGTGGTGGACGACCCGGACGGCGACGCGCGGCTGCTCGTGCTGGGCTGGGGTTCGACGTACGGGCCGATCGGCGCGGCCTGCCGGCGCGTGCGATCGGCGGGCCGGTCGATCGCGCAGGTGCACCTGCGTCACCTCAACCCGTTCCCGTCCGATCTCGGCGCCATCCTGACCCGCTACGACAAGGTCGTGATCCCGGAGATGAACCTCGGCCAGCTCGCGATGCTGGTGCGGGCGAAGTACCTGATCGACGCGATCAGCGTCACGCAGGTACGCGGGCTGCCGTTCAAGGCGGACGAGCTCGGGGACATGTTGCAGGGAGTGATCGAGAATGGCTGAGCGACACTCGTGGAGCGAATCATGAGCGCTGATCTGGGCCTGAAGGCCAAGGACTTCAAGACCGATCAGGAAGTCCGGTGGTGCCCGGGCTGCGGCGACTACGCGATCCTCGCGGCGGTGCAGGGCTTCATGCCCGAACTCGGTATCGCGCGCGAGAACATCGTGTTCGTGTCGGGCATCGGCTGCTCGTCGCGCTTCCCGTATTACATGAACACGTACGGCATGCACTCGATCCACGGCCGGGCGCCGGCGATCGCCACCGGCTTGTCGGCGTCGCGCCCTGACCTGTCGGTGTGGGTCGTCACGGGCGACGGCGACGCGCTGTCGATCGGCGGCAACCACCT
>DATGFB010000210.1:0-13384 GCA_035309605.1 Jatrophihabitantaceae bacterium | reverse complement strand
CGTGCTCGTGGACGCAGCCGCGCTCGTGGACGCAGCCTGATGTGCATGCGACGCCGTGCACGCAGTGAGCGCAAGCACCGTAGCCGCGGTGATCAACCGGCGGTACACGCGTCCAGCATTCCCCGCTACGGTTGCGGCGTGACAGCGGCGGGGTACTCGGGCACACCGCTCGCTGCGAAACTGGGTGTCAAGGGCGGCACGCGAGCGTTGCTCGTCGCGGCGCCCAGCCTGCCGGGCCTCGAACCACCGCCTGACGCCGTCGTCCATCGTCGGCGCGGGCGCGGCGCGTACGACGTCGTCGTACTGTTCGTCGCTGACGTGGCGAGTCTGCGGACCCGCTTCACGCCGTTGATCGCCGCGTTGACGACGGCCGGCGCGTTGTGGGTGTGCTGGCCCAAGCGCGCCAGCAAGGTCGCGACCGATCTCGACGAGAACGTCGTGCGCGAACACGGCCTGGCTACGGGACTGGTCGACGTCAAGGTCGCGGCGATCGACGCCACGTGGAGCGCGCTGAAGTTCGTGCGCCGCAAGGCGGATCGATGACCGAAGCGAGGTCCGAGCCACCGGGCCGTATCGTCGTCTCGGAGTTGACCAAGGTGTTTCCCGGCAACGTGCGTGCGGTCGACCGGCTCAGCTTCACGGTCGAGCCGGGCTCGGTCACCGGCTTCCTCGGTCCGAACGGTGCGGGCAAGACGACCACGTTGCGCATGGCCCTCGGCCTGGTCAACCCCACCGCGGGATTCGCGACCATCGGTGGGCGGCGCTACGCGCACATCCCGAATCCACTCACCGTCGTCGGCGCGTCACTCGAGTCGTCGAGCTTCCATCCGGCGCGTACCGGCCGAAACCATCTGCGCGTGCTGTGCACGGTTGCCGACCTGCCACAGCGCCGCGCGGACGAAGTGCTCGACCTTGTCGGCCTCGGCCCGGCCGGCCGGCGCAAGGTGCGCGCTTACTCCATGGGCATGCGGCAGCGGCTCGGTCTGGCGGCGGCACTCGTCGGGAATCCGCGCGTACTCATCCTGGACGAGCCGGCCAACGGCCTCGACCCCGAAGGCATCCGCTGGCTACGCGGTTTCTTCCGCCACCTCGCCGGCGAGGGACGCACCATCCTCGTATCGAGTCATCAACTCAACGAGGTACAGGAAGTCGCCGATCGCGTGGTGATTCTCAACCGCGGGCAGCTCGTGCGCGCCGGGTCGATCTCCGAGCTGACGGCCGGTACCGACACGGTGACGGTCCGCACGCCGGCAGCGCCGGTGTTGGTGCAAGCGCTCGCCGCGCAGGGCATCCACGCGCAACAACTCGACCCCGCCACCGTGCAGGTGCGCGGCACGGCGACGGCGCACGTCGGCCACATCGCATACACCGCGGGCGTCGAGCTGCACGAACTGAGCGGGCGCCGCTTCGATCTCGAGGAGCTGTTCTTCGCGCTCACCGCGAATCAGCAGCCGCCGCCACCCTCGCCGATCGAGGTGCGGCCATGATGCTGCGTCTCGTGCGCGCCGAGTTCCTCAAGCTGCGCAGCACGCAGGTCTGGTTCTGGTTGCTGCTCGCGTCGATCGCCATCACCGTGCTCGGCACCGTCGGTCAGATCGCGGGATCGAACGGAGACCTCGATCTGCAGAGCCATGTTCGGGACGTGTTCACGTCGGCGAGCAGCGCCTACATCGCGCTGTTCGTCCTCGGCGTGCTCGCCGTGACGACCGAGTACCGATACCAGACGATCACGCCGACCGTGCTGGCGACGCCGTCGCGATGGGCGATCGTGAGCGCCAAAGCGATCACGTACTTGATCGCCGGCGTCGCGTACGCCGTCGTCTGCCTCGCAGTCGAGTTCGCTATCGCGGTGCCATGGCTGTCCGCGCGCAACATCACGGCGCCACTCGGCGACCAGGTCGGCGCGATCGCCGCCGTCTTCGGCGTCGTCACGCTCATGTCGCTCGTCGGCCTCGGCGCCGGCGCGCTCATGAAGAACCAGATCGTTGCGGTCAGCGTCGGTCTCGTCGTGCTGTTGGTCGTCGAGAATCTGGTGCTGGTCATCCCGAAGGTGCGTCACATCTGGTCCTACCTGCCGGGCGGCGCGATCAACGCCATGACGACGAGCAGCCGATCCAGCGATCGCCGCACGCACGACATTCACCTGCTGCCGATCTGGGGCGGCACGGTCACGCTCATCGTCTGGGCCCTCGCCATGGCGACGTTGGGCGCCGCCATCACCATGCGTCGCGACATCACCTAGCGCCGTCCGGCGCAACATCACCTAGCGCTGTCCGGCGCAACATCACCTAGCGCCGTCCGGCGCAACCTCACCTGCGCTGTCCGGCGCAACATCATCCAGCCGCCGCCTCCGCAGCGGCCGCGCAGCGGCACGGCGCAGGCGCGTACCCTCGTCGGTTGGCACCCATCGACTTTTCCCTCCCGAGGACGGCCTGAATCCGTGGCGACGACCGACCAGTCGACAGGCAACGAGCCCGCATCTTCGCTAGGCGACTTCGGCGCCAACGAGTGGCTCGTCGAGGACATGTACGAGCGGTTCCTGGCCGACCCGTCGAGCGTCGACGAGGCCTGGCACGACTTCTTCGCTGATTATCGACCAACCAATGCCGTGGTCACCTCGGCCCCGCCCACCAAGCCGGCCGACGGCAACGGGCGCCCCACTGTGACTCAGGCGGCACCGGCGACGCCGGCAGCCGCGGCTCCACCTGCACCGGCCCCCTTGCCCGAAGCGGCACCGGCGAAGCCGGCTGCCGCGCCCACACCTGCGCCTGTGGCGGCGCCGGCGCAGCCGGCGGCCACCCCGCAGCCGGCTGCCGAGAGCTCGGTGCAGCTTCGCGGCGCCGCGGCGCGCGTCGTGCAGAACATGCAGCTGTCGCTCTCGGTGCCGACCGCGACGAGCGTGCGGGCCGTTCCGGCGAAGCTGATCGCCGACAACCGCGTGGTGATCAACAACCACCTGCGGCGGGCGCGCGGCGGCAAGGTCAGCTTCACGCACATCATCGGTTACGCGGTCGTGCGCGCGCTGCGCGACTTCCCGGAGATGAACAACCACTTCGCCGAGGTCGACGGCAAGCCGGCGCTCATCTCGCCCGAGCACGTCAACTTCGGCATCGCGATCGATCTCGTCGGCAAGGACGGCGGACGCTCGCTCGTCGTCGCGAACATCAAGTCCGCGGAGACGATGGACTTCGCCGCGTTCTGGAACACCTACGAAGACATCATCCGGCGGGCGCGCACCGGCAAGCTCACCGCTGACGACTTCGCGGGCACCACGATCAGCCTCACCAACCCGGGCACGATCGGCACGAATCACTCGGTGCCGCGGCTCATGGCCGGGCAGGGCGCCATCATCGGCGTCGGCGCGATGGACTACCCCGCCGAGTTCAGCGGGATGAGCGAAGAGCAGCTCACCGAACGCGCGATCAGCAAGATCATGACGCTGACGTCGACGTACGACCATCGCATCATCCAGGGCGCTCAGTCAGGTGAGTTCCTGCGGCGCGTGCACGAGTTGCTCTTGGCGGACGCGTTCTACGACGAGATCTTCGCGTCGCTGCGCATCCCGTACGAGCCGGTGCGCTGGCTCGTCGACCGCGACTTCACGCACGAGGGGCAGATCGACAAGAACGCGCGCGTCATCGAGCTGATCAACGCCTACCGCACGAACGGCCATCTCATGGCCGACACCGATCCGCTCGAGTTCACCGTGCGCACGCACCCCGACCTCGACATCACGCGGCACGGGCTGACGTTGTGGGACCTCGACCGTGAGTTCCCGGTCGGCGGGTTCGCGGGCTCGCGGCTGATGAAGCTGCGCGAGATCCTCGGCGTGCTGCGCGACGCGTACTGCCGCCGCGTCGGCGTCGAGTACATGCACATCACCGACCCCGAGCAACGCGGGTGGCTTCAGCAACGCATCGAGGTCAAGCACGACGCCCCGTCCCGCGAAGAGCAGTTGCACATCCTCGGCCGGCTGAACGTGGCCGAGGCGTTCGAGACGTTCCTGCAGACCAAGTACGTCGGGCAGAAGCGGTTCAGCCTCGAAGGCGCCGAGACGGTCATCGCGCTGCTCGACGCCGTGCTCGCCGAGGCGGCCGACCAGCAGCTCGACGAGGTCGTCGTCGGCATGCCGCACCGCGGCCGGCTGAACGTGCTCGCGAACATCGTCGGCAAGCCGTACGCGAAGATCTTCAACGAATTCGAAGGCAACATCGACCCCGGTACCGCGCAGGGATCAGGCGACGTCAAGTACCACCTCGGCGCGAACGGGGTGTTCCACGCGCCCAGCGGCGCCGAGATCGCCGTCGAACTGACCGCGAACCCGTCCCACCTCGAGGCGGTCGATCCGGTGCTCGAGGGCATCGTGCGCGCCAAGCAGGACGTGCTGAACAAGGGCGACAGCGGCTACACCGTCCTGCCCGTGCTGTTGCACGGGGATGCCGCGTTCGCCGGGCAAGGTGTCGTCGCCGAAACGCTGAACGTCTCGCAACTTCGCGGCTACCGCACCGGCGGCACGGTGCATGTCGTGGTGAACAACCAGGTCGGCTTCACCACGTCACCGTCGTCGTCGCGCTCGTCGCTGTACGCCACTGACATCGCGCGCATGATCGCCGCGCCGATCTTCCACGTCAACGGCGACGACCCCGAGGCGTGTGTGCGGGTCGCGAGGCTCGCCGTCGAGTACCGCCGCGAATTCCGCAAGGACGTCGTGATCGACATGATCTGCTACCGGCGTCGCGGCCACAACGAAGCCGACAACCCGTCGTTCACCCAGCCGTTGATGTACGACATCATCGACGGCAAGCGCAGCGTGCGAAAGCTCTACACCGAGGCGCTGGTCGGCCGCGGCGACATCACGCTCGACGATGCCGAGGCGGCCCTGAAGGACTTCCAGCAGCAACTGGAAAAGGTCTTCGTCGAAACCCGCGACGCGAGCGGCAAGGCCGCGCCCGAGCGCCAGATCGAACACGAGACACCGGCGCAGCAGGTCACCACGGCGGTGAACATCGAGGTGATCAAGCGCATCGGTGATGCCTACGCGAACCTGCCCGAAGGCTTCACGATCCACCCGCGGCTCAAGCCGCAGATCGATCGGCGCGTCGCGATGGCGAGCAGCGGCGACGTCGACTGGGCGACCGCCGAGCTGTTCGCGTTCGGCTCGCTGGTCATGCAAGGACGGGCGGTACGCCTGTCAGGGCAGGATTCGCGGCGGGGCACGTTCACACAGCGCCATGCGACGCTCATCGATCGAAACACCGGCGGCGAGTACACGCCGTTGCGCAGCCTCAGCGACGACCAGGCGCCGTTCTGGGCATACGACTCGTTGCTGAGCGAGTACGCGGCGATGGGATTCGAGTACGGCTACTCGGTCATGCGCGACGACGCGTTGGTGTGCTGGGAAGCGCAGTTCGGCGACTTCGCCGACGGCGCGCAGACGATCATCGACGAGTTCATCTCGTCCGGTGAGGCGAAGTGGGGACAGCGGTCGGCGGTCACGTTGCTGCTGCCGCACGGTTACGAAGGTCAGGGTCCCGACCACTCCTCGGGACGGCCGGAGCGGTTCTTGCAGCTCGCGGCCGAGAACAACATGACGGTGGCGATGTGCTCGACGCCGGCCAACTACTTCCATCTCCTGCGCCGCCAAGGCCTGTCTCCGGTGCGCCGGCCGCTCATCGCGTTCACACCCAAGTCGCTGCTGCGCCTGAAGGCAGCGGCGAGCAGCTTGGATGAATTCACGTCCGGCACGTTCCTGCCCGTGATCAGTGACGCGACCGCGAACCCGGCTCTCGTGCGCCGCGTGCTGTTGTGCAGCGGCAAGGTCTACTACGACCTCGCGGCAGCCCGCGCCGAGCAGCAGCGCACCGACATCGCGATCGCTCGCGTCGAGCAGCTCTATCCGTTGCCGGCCGACGAGATCCGTGCCGAAGTCGATCGCTTCCCCGGCGCCGAACTCGTATGGGTGCAGGAAGAGCCGGCCAACCAGGGCGGCTGGCCGTCCATGGCGCTCAACCTGCCCGAGCACCTCGGCGGGCGGTCGCTCTCGCGTGCGTCGCGCAAGGCGTCGGCGTCGCCGGCTGTCGGATCGCTCAGCGTGCACGAAGCGCAGCAACGCGAGGTCGTCGCTGCCGCGCTCGGCTGATGTACTTCACCGACCGGGGCATCGAGGAGCTCGTCGAGCGGCGCGGCGACGAGCAGGTCGGCATCGAGTGGGTGGCTGCCCGGCTGCAGGAGTTCGTCGACCAGAACCCTGAGTTCGAGACGGCCGTCGACCGGCTCGCGACATGGCTCGCACGCGAGAGCGACGAAGACGACTGAGCCACGAATCATCGTATGTATATTCATACGATGACCGGCGTTCGCTTCGTCGATACGGCACCCGCGGGCACGGCCACTGACCTGCGCTACGACCCGATTCCGCCGGCGCACGTGGCCCAGTTCGAACGAGACGGCTTCCTGCTCGTTCCCGGCGCGCTCGACAAGGCCGAACTCACCCGAGTGACCGACGCAGTCGATCGCGCCTACGCCGAGGAGGACCGTGCCGGCCGGTTGCGCCCGGACCGTTCATTGCACCTGATGGGCATGCTGGGCCGCGACCCTGCGCTGCTCGATCTCGTCGACCACCCCGGCACGTTTCGCTACGTGTGGTGCCTGATGGGCTGGAACGTCTACAGCCACCACAACCACATCGACGTCAACCCTGGCCGGCCTGATGCACCCAGGCCGCCGTGGAACTGGCATCAGGACGGGTACCGGCAGAACTCCGACATCGTCGCCGACGTCCGTCCGATGCTGGCGATGAAGGTCGGCTTCGTGCTCAGCGACCTGTCGGTCGCCGGCCGCGGGGCGACGCAGGTGATCCTCGGCTCGCACGTCGACAACACGCTCGCCGGACGGCCCGAGCAACCCGACGGTGCCTACGACGACCCCGCCGGCGCGTGGGAGATCCGCGCCCGGCCCGGAGATGCGTTCGTGTTCGACCGCAGGCTCTGGCACTCGCGCTCGGTGAACCGTTCGTCCATCACGCGCAAGGTGGCCTTCGTCGGCTACACCCATCGCTGGATCCGCCCGCTCGACGAGGCGGACTACCGCGCCGACTCCGAGTGGTTCGCATCGCTCTCGCCGCTGCGCCGGCAACTGCTCGGCGGCGGACCGGACCACGCGAACCACTGGGGTGTCGACGGCGGCGGCTGGATCGACAAGACGATCCCCCTGCGTGCAGAGCTAGCCGCACGCGGACTGCTCGACGGCAGCCGCCCGTATCTGCGCTGACGCCGAAACAACCCGCCCGTCCCGCGCATCGCGGTCGAACAGGGGCAGGAACACCTGGACGAGTGGGCCGATCGACACCGCGAACGCGACCGTGCCGATGCCGACGGTGCCGCCCAGCGCCCAGCCGGTCACGAGCACCGAGACCTCCAGCGCGGTGCGGGTCAGCCGGATGGACCGGCCGGTGCGGCGGGCCAATCCGGTCATGAGTCCGTCGCGCGGTCCGGGCCCGAGATTCGCGCCGATGTACATCCCGGTCGCCACGCCGCACAACAGCACGCCGCCGGCCATGTCGGCGACGCGCCACGGCAGCGCGGAGACGCGCGGCAGCACGTCGAGCGCCGCGTTCATCGCCAGGCCGATGAGCACGGCGTTGCAGATCGTGCCGATGCCGGGCCGTTGGCGCAGCGGGATCCAGAACAGCAGCACCGCCGCCCCGACGATGATCACTACCGTGCCGATCGCCAGGCCGGCATGGCCGGCGATGCCCTGGTGCAAGACGTCCCACGGGTCGAGGCCGAGCCGGCCGCGCACCAGCAATGCGCCGGACAGGCCGTAGAGCACGAGCCCGACGAGGAGCTGCGGCAGGCGCGAGCCGACCCTTTTCCATGCCATATCGGCAGCCTGCCAGGCCATACCAGCCAATTTCCCTAGCCAATCGGTGGCAACTGGCATACCAATCAGGCCATTCCGTGCGAGGATGGTCGCCATGGCTCCCACATCCCGCGTCAGCGGACGGGCGCTGGCCGCGCTGTTGCCCGACCTGGGCACCTTGCCCGGGCCGGTGTACGCGGCGCTCGCCGACGGCATCACCGCGCTCGTCCTCGACGGCCGCATCGCGACCGAGACCAAACTGCCGTCCGAGCGTGAGCTCGCGATGGCGCTGCATGTCAGCCGCGCGACCGTGACCGCGGCCTACGACGGGCTGCGCGCGCAGAGCTTCCTCGCCAGCCGCACCGGCTCGGGGAGCTACGTCACGGTGCCGCCCGGCTCACGTCCGCGGCCGTCACTCGCACGCTGGTCCGTCGGCGGCGCACCGTCCACCGACCTCATCGACCTGTCATGTGCCGCGCTGCCCGCACCGGCCGGCGTCGTCGAGGCGGCCGTCGCCGCAGCCGCGGTCACGGTCGGCGCGCACACCCTCGACGACGGATACGACCCGGCCGGGCTTCCCGCGCTGCGGTCGCTCGTCGCCGAGCGCTTTGCGGCGCGAGGCGTGCCGACGACGGCCGATCAAATCGTGATCACCAACGGTGCGCTGCACGGATGGGATCTGCTGCTTCGGCTGCTCGTCGGACCCGGCGATCGCGTGCTGACCGAGCTGCCGACCTATCCCGGCGCGCTCGACGCGATCCGCGGCAACGGCGCGCGCGTCGTGCCCGTGCCGATGGCTGGCGAGGGCGGTTGGCAGGTCGCCCAGCTGCAGGCGACGCTGCGGCAGACGGCACCGCGTCTTGCGTACCTGACTCCCGACTTCCACAACCCGACCGGTGCGCTGATGGACGACGACACGCGCCGCGACGTGCTGCGCGTCGCGCGCCAGGTCGGCACGACCGCCGTGGTGGACGAGTCGTTCGTCGACCTCGGCTTCGTGCCCGGCGCACGAGCCGCTGCCGCGATCGACTCGAGCGTCATCACCATCGGCTCGCTGTCGAAGCCGGTGTGGGGCGGCCTGCGCATCGGCTGGCTGCGCACGTCGGCCGAACTCGCGCAGCGCATCGCCGCTCTGCGCGCGACGATCGACATGGCCGGCCCGGTGCTCGACCAGCTCGTGGCGGCCGAGCTGTTCCCGCGTCTCGACGACATCACCACGCGGCGACGCGCCGAACTGCGGCCCCAGCGCGATGCGCTGCTCGCCGCGCTTGCCCGCGACCTGCCGCAATGGCGTGCGGCGGTGCCGCAGGGCGGCTTGTCCTTGTGGATCGAACTCGACGCGCCGATGTCGACGCAGCTCACCCTGCTCGCTGCGCAGGCCGGCGTGGCACTCGTCCCCGGCTCACGATTCGGCGTGGACGGGACGCTCGAGCGCTTCCTGCGCGTGCCGTTCTCGCTGCCCGCCAATCGGCTCGAACAAGCGGTGCAACGCCTCGCGGCGACGTGGGCACAGCTCGACAAGTCCGGGGTCGGGTCGCGTCAGCTCGTGGTCGCGTAGCCGGGCCGCGCGACCACGCCGTCCGACTTCGCCTGCGCTGCGACCGCTGCGGCGACCGTTGGCGCGACCCGCCGGTCGAACGGCGAGGGCACGACGCAATCGGGCGCGAGCGAATCGGCCACGACATCGCCGATTGCCTGCGCCGCGGCGAGCTTCATCGACTCGGTGATGGCCGTCGCGCCGGCATCGAACGCACCCGCGAACACTCCCGGGAACGCGAGCACGTTGTTGATCTGGTTCGGGTAGTCGCTTCGCCCCGTCGCCACGACAGCGGCGTACCGATGTGCGACCTCGGGATCCACCTCGGGGTTCGGGTTGGCGAGCGCGAACACGATCGCCCGGTTCGCCATGCGCTGCACCGACTCCTCGCCGACGTGCCCGGCGCTGACGCCGAGGAACACGTCGGCGCCGGCAAGAGCGTCGTGCATCGTGCCGACCAGCCCGGCTCGGTTGGTCGTGCGCGCAAGTTCGTCCTTGACCGCGGTGAGGTCCTGGCGACCGGCGTGCAAGATTCCACGCGAGTCGGCCACGGCGATGTCGCCGATGCCGGCAGCGAGCAAGATCTTCGTGCACGCGACGCCTGCCGCACCTGCGCCCGACACGACGACCCGCAGGTCCGCGAGGTTGCGGCCGGTCACCGCCGCGGCATTGCGCAGTGCGGCCAGCACCACGATTGCGGTGCCGTGCTGGTCGTCATGGAAGACGGGTATGTCGAGTCGCTCGCGCAGTTGCGCCTCGACCTCGAAACACCGCGGTGCGGAGATGTCCTCCAGGTTGATGCCGCCGAACGACGGCGCGATGTGCACGACCGTCTCGACGATCTCGCCGACATCGGTGGTGTTCAGCACGATGGGAACAGCGTTCAAACCGGCGAACTCGTTGAACAGTGCGGCCTTGCCCTCCATGACCGGAAGTGCCGCCGCCGGACCGATGTTGCCGAGACCGAGCACAGCGGTGCCGTCGCTCACGACCGCGACCAGTCGCGAGCGCCAGGTGTAGTGGGCGGCCAGAGTCTCGTCGGCTGCGATCGCGGCCGACACCTCCGCGACACCCGGCGTGTAGGCGATCGAGAGCGACGCGCGGTCAGCGAGCGGCAGCTTGCTGCGCACGGTCAGCTTGCCGCCTTCGTGCGCACGAAAGATTTCGCTGCGCGGATCGAACCCCACTGCCCCGATGCCCTTCTCCGGGCCCGCGCCGCACCCTCGGCGGCGCCGGCTCCCTCTGCCCGCCCAGGTTACGGCGCAGGTCGCCAGTCGTATCCGGGGTTCGCCCGTCCGGAGAAGTCTGTCACGCCGCCGCGGCCCCGTCCCAGCCAAGGTGTGCTCCGCCACTATCGTCGGCGCTCATGCAGACGCGCGCATTGAAGATCGACGGCGCCTGGGAGTTCACCCCGAAGAGCTTCGGCGACGACCGAGGCGTCTTCCTCGAGTGGTTCAAGGCAGAGGTGTTCGCCGAAACGGTCGGCCACCGGCTGACGATCGCGCAGGCGAACCAATCCGTGTCGGCGCGCGGCGTCGTGCGCGGCGTGCACTTCGCAGCGGTTCCGCCCAGCCAGGCGAAGTACGTGTACTGCCCGAAGGGCGCGGTCCTCGACGTCGTGATCGACATCCGGCTGGGCTCGCCCACGTTCGGTCAATGGGACGCGGTGCAGCTCGACGACGTCGATCGCCGCGCGGTGTATCTCTCCGAAGGACTTGGCCACGCGTTCATGGCGCTGGCCGAGGGCAGCACGGTGACGTATCTGTGCTCCACCGATTACAACCCGGAGCGCGAGTTCGGCACGCATCCGCTCGACCCCGACCTCGGGCTGCCATGGCCGGACGACATCACTCCGATCCTGTCCGCCAAGGACGGCGCCGCACCGACACTGCGCGAGGCGCAAGACCAGGGCATCCTGCCGACACTCGCCGACTGCGAAGCGTTCTACCGCACGTTGCGCAGCTGACCGCTCACCCACGACGCGCGAATACGGCCCGTCGCAGCCGGAGTACGACGCGTGCGTCGACGTCGGCGACTCCGTGCACATCGCTGCCGCCACCCGCGCCGGGGTTGTCCGACGCGAGTTCCCAGCCGTCGTCGAGCCGGCCCACAACCCGTTTGAGCACGGGCCGATCGGGCATGCCGCGATAGCGCGCGAGCACGACGTCGCCTACACGCACGGCCGCGCCGTGACGGACGATCACGACGTCGCCGTCGCGCAACGTGGGTGACATCGAGGGACCCGAGACGCGCACGATCTGCCACGGCAACAGCGCGCGAGTCACGTGCGCAATGCTGCCTGCTGGGTATACCGAGGGCGGTAGTAGGGTCCAATCAGCTGGCCCGATTTGGTCAAATCAGGAGGTCCGAGCTTCATGCGCGCATCGCGACTGTTCCGTCCGTCCATCACCGCGTTCGCACACTGCGATCTGCCGTGCGGCGTCTACGACCCCGCGCAGGCTCGGATCGAAGCCGAGTCGGTGAAGGCGATCCAGGAGAAGTACCAGTCGAATGACGACCCGGTGTTCCGCACTCGCGCGCTGCTGATCAAGGAGCAGCGGGCCGACCTGGTCAAGCACCATCTCTGGGTGCTGTGGACCGACTACTTCAAGCCGCCGCACTTCGAGAAGTACCCGCAGCTGCACGACCTGTTCAACCGCGCGACGAAGCAGGCCGGTGCCGCGGGCAGCAAGCAATCGGTCGACCCGGCCGAGGGCCAGAAGCTGCTCGACCTCATCGCCGAGATCGACAAGATCTTCTGGGAGACCAAGAACGCCGCGTGAGCACGAGCGACACGAAGGCCGGTACGCCCGATGGGCTACCGGCCTTCGCCGTACCTGGCGGCCTTGTCGAAGGCGCGGAACTGTGGCTCGTCCGCCACGGCGACACGGAGTGGAGTCGCGAGGGCCGGCACACCGGCGTCACCGACCTCGCGCTGACCGCGGCCGGTGAACGGCAGGCGCGTGCCCTCGCGAGCGTGCTCGCCGACGTGCAGCCCGCGCTCGTGCTGACCAGCCCACTCATCCGCGCCCGTGAGACCGCGCGCCTGGCCGGGCTGCACGTCGACGACATCGACCCCGACCTCGCCGAGTGGAACTACGGCGCCTACGAAGGCCGGACCACGTCCGAGATCCGAACCGACAACCCGACCTGGTCGCTGTGGCACGACGGCTGCCCGGGGGGCGAGATTCCGCCTCAGGTCGCCGCTCGGGCCGATCGCGTCCTGGCCCGCGCGGCAGCGGCGCTGGCCACAGGTGCGGTAGTGCTGGTCGCACATGGGCATATATCGAGGATGATCGCGGCACGCTGGATCGGGCTCGGCCCGGGCGGCGGCGCCCACCTGCTGCTGTCGACGGCCGCACCGTCGATACTCAGCGCGCAGTACGGCGCTCCAGTGATCGACCGATGGAACCTGCCCAACCCGGTACCGGCGGAAGGGACATGACGTGACCGACGCACCGAGGCCGCCCGACGGCGACATCGTCACCGTGCAGGTGCCGGCTGACGTCATGTACGTCTCTACCTTGCGGTTGACCGCGGCCGGCCTCGCGGCGCGGTGTGAACTCACCATCGACGACATCGAGGACCTGCGCCTGGCCGTCGACGAGGCATGCGCGCTGTTGCTGCCACACGCAGCCGGCGACCGGCTCGATGCGCGATTCGTGCTGCGCTACGCACGGCTCGACGTGCAGGTGTCCGTCGACAGCAAGTCCGACGCGGAACTGGACACGGTGGGCTTCGCATGGACGGTGTTGGGCGCGCTCGCCACCAGCGTCGACGTCGTCACTGAAGACGCACGCATGACGATCAACTTCTCCAAGCGCCGGGTGGCGGGCGTCGCGTGAATTCGACGCCTCCGACCTCGGACGAGCCTGACGGGTCCGGCGGTCAGGTCCCGGCCACCCAGTTGCTCGCCGAGATGCACGCGCTGCCCGAGGATGACCCGCGGCGGCGAGACTTGCGCGACCGGCTGGTCGAAGTCCACAT
>DATGFB010000209.1:0-2922 GCA_035309605.1 Jatrophihabitantaceae bacterium | reverse complement strand
TGTCGGCGGAGGCTAGTGCCCCACTCGGATGAGACCCTCTTGCACGACGCTCACCAGGTGCCGACCGGCCTGGTCGAAGAAGCGTCCGATCGCAAGGCCGCGGCTGCCCGATGCCGTCGGCGACTGCAGCACGTAGAGCATCCACTCGTCGGCGCGGAACGGGCGCTGGAACCACATCGCATGGTCCAGCGAGGCCATCTTGATGTCGTCCACGCCGGGCGCGAGCCCGTGCCGCACCAAGACCGAATCGAGCAGCGTCATGTCGGACGCGAACGTCGCGACGCACACGTGCAACAGCGGGTCATCCGGCAGCCGGCCGGCCGCGCGCATCCACACTCTGGTCGGGCCGTCGCGCGGGCCCTTCGCCTGCTGCTGCCACGGCGGGTCGTCCACATAGCGGAGGTCGATGGGTCGCGGGCCCATCCGGTACCACTTCGCTCCGTCCGGCCACTGCGCATAGCGCTGCTCGAGCGTCGGCAGCGTTTCGGGTGGCGGCGCTTCCGGCATCTCCGTTTGGTGCTCGATGCCGGGTTGGTCGAGTTGGAACGACGCCGAGAGCGAGAAGATCGCCTCGCCGTGCTGGATCGCCACGACGCGACGCGTGCTGAACGAGCGCCCGTCGCGGATGCGGTCGACCTCGTACACGATCGGGACGGACGGGTCGCCCGGGCGGATGAAGTACGAGTGCAGCGAGTGCACGGGCCGGTCGGGGTCGACGGTGCGCCCTGCCGCGACCAAGGCCTGGCCGGCGACCTGCCCGCCGAACACCCGTTGCCATTCCGCCTTCGGGCTCAGGCCGCGGAAGATGTTCTCTTCGATGCGCTCGAGGTCGAGCAGTCGCACGAGTCCGTCGACGGTGTGCTGGCCGTCGACCGCGACATCAGATGTCATGACGCAGTACGTCGCCGATGTGATGCACCCGGATCGTGTTGGTGGCACCTGGAGTCGCCGGCGGAGTGCCCGCAACGACGATCACGAGGTCGCCCGGCCGGCATACGCCGCGGTTGATCAGTGCCGAGTCGACCTGACGCACCATGTCGTCGGTCGTCTTCACCGTCCAGACGAGATGCGCCTCGGCACCCCACAGCAGCGCGAGCTGACGTTGTACCTGCTCGACCGGCGTGAACACGAGGATGCGCTGCGTCGGTTGCAAGCGGGACAGCCGCCGCGCCGTGTCTCCGGTCTGGGTGAACGCCACGAGCGCGACCGCGCCGAGCGCATCGCCGATGTCCTTCGCCGCCTTGACGATCGCGCCGCCCGGAGTGCGCGGCACATGTTGCAGCCCCCGCACATCCGTGCCGGACGCCTCGACGGACGAGATGATCCGACTCATCGTCGCGACTGCCTGCACCGGGTACTTGCCGACGCTCGTCTCACCCGACAGCATCACCGCGTCGGCGCCGTCGATGACGGCGTTCGCGACATCGGACGCCTCGGCGCGCGTGGGACGCGAGTGCGTGATCATCGACTCGAGCATCTGCGTCGCGACGATGACCGGCTTGGCGTTGTCGCGACACACCTGCACGGCGCGCTTCTGCACCATCGGCACCTGCTCGAGCGGCATCTCCACGCCGAGATCGCCGCGCGCCACCATCACGCCGTCGAACGCGAGCACGATGTCTTCGAGGCGCTCGACCGCCTCCGGCTTCTCGACCTTCGCGATCACCGGGCGCCGGATGCCGACGGCGTCCATCACCCGGTGGACGAGCTTGACGTCCTCCGGTTGGCGCACGAACGACAGCGCGACGAAGTCGACGCCCAGCCGCAGCGCGAATTCGAGGTCTTCGGCGTCCTTGTCCGACATCGCGGGCACGCTGACCTCGACGCCGGGCAGCGACAGCCCCTTGTTGTTGCTGACCACGCCGCCTTCGGTCACATCGCACACGACATCCGGACCGTCGACCTCGACCGCGATCAACGCGACGTTGCCGTCGTCGACGAGCAACCGGTCGCCCGGTCGTACGTCCGCCGCGAGCTGCTTGTAGGTCGTCGACACGCGATCGTGCGTGCCCACGACGTCCTCGACGGTGATCCGGATGCGGTCACCCGTGCGCCACTCGGCAGAGCCGTCCCCGAACGTGCCGAGCCGGATCTTCGGCCCCTGCAGGTCCGCGAGCACCGCCACGTTGCGGCCGGCGGCCTCCGCCGCCGCGCGCACTTCGCGGAACCGTCTGCCGTGATCGGCATGCACCCCGTGGCTGAAGTTCAGCCGCGCCACGTCCATGCCGGCCTCGACGAGCGCACGGCATCGCTCCGGGGTATCGGTTGCCGGCCCCAGAGTGCAGACGATCTTCGCGCGTCGCGCCACCCGACCAGCCTATTCGTTACCGACGGGTCGCAACGGCCCAGGCGCCACGGAGATCAGGTGCGGGCAGCGGCCATGACGGCGGCGTCGACGTCCTCACCCGTCGCGCGAGCGCGCCGCGTCGCTTCGAGCACCCGGCGGAAGTCACGCGGCACGATCGCCCGGAAGCGCTGCACCGACGCCGGCCAATCGGAAAGCAGCGCCGCGGCCACCGGCGAGCCGGTGTAGTCGCGATGCGCCTCGATCACGCCACGCAGTAGCTCAGCCTGGTCAGGATCGACCTGCTCGACATCGACCAGTTCGCCGTTCACGAGCCGTTCGTCCAGATCGAGCACGTACGCGTAACCGCCGGACATGCCCGCACCGACGTTGCGGCCGGTCGGGCCGAGGATGACGGCAGTACCGCCCGTCATGTACTCGAGCGCGTGATCGCCGACGGCCTCGGCGACGACGGTGGCGCCGGAGTTGCGCACGCAGAACCGCTCGCCGACCACACCGCGCAGATACAGCTCGCCGGCGGTCGCGCCGTACGCGATGACGTTGCCGCCGATCACGTTTCGCTCGGCCGCGAACGGCGCGGACTCGTCCGGACGCACCGCGATGACGCCGCCGGAGAG
>DATGFB010000208.1:0-12403 GCA_035309605.1 Jatrophihabitantaceae bacterium | reverse complement strand
GCGACACGAGACGTCGCGCGGGCGAACGGTACGAACCCGCAGGGCTATCTCTATCGGCATCTGCTCGACATGGCGATCGCCGCCGTGCTGCTCGTGCTCGCGTCGCGGCTCGACGCCCGGCTGCTGCGGCTGTTCGGTCCGATCATGTACGTCGGTTCGCTGCTCGGGCTGCTTGCTGTCTTCGCCGTCGGCTCGACCGTGAACGGCGCGCATGCCTGGATCCGGCTTGGTGGCGGCTTCGAGTTGCAGCCGTCGGAGTTCATGAAGCTCGGCATGATCGTCGGCATGGCCGTGCTGTTCACGCAACGCGGCGCCGACCGGCCGGAGCGTGTGCCGCCGCCGACGTCGGACGTGCTGCTCGCGATCGGTCTTGTCGCCTTGCCGCTGGGGCTGGTCATGCTGCAACCCGACCTCGGCTCGGCGATGGTGCTCGCGGCTGCTGCGTTCGGGGTGCTTGTCGCGGCGGGTGTGCGCGCTCGGTGGACGGTCGGCCTGCTCGTCCTCGGCGTCGTCGGCGCCGTGCTCGCGGTCAAGGCGGGGATGCTCGCCGACTATCAGCTCGCGCGATTCACGTCGTTCACCCATCCGTCGCACGACACGCAGGGGGCGGCGTACAACGTGACGCAGGCGCACATCGCGATCCACAACGGCGGGTTGTTCGGCACCGGTCTGTTCCGAGGACCACAGACCAACGGCGGCTTCGTGCCTGAGCAGCAGACCGACTTCGTGTTCTCCGTTGCCGGCGAGGAGTTCGGTCTCGTCGGAGGTGCGGCGATCATCGCGTTGTTCGGCGTGCTGTGCTGGCGCGGCCTGCGCATCGCGCGCGCCGCCGACCCCGCGGGACGGCTCGTCGCAGTCGGCGTCGTGTGCTGGCTGGCGTTTCAGGCGTTCCAGAACATCGGCATGAACCTCGGCCTCACGCCCGTCACCGGTCTGCCGCTGCCGTTCGTCTCCTACGGCGGTTCGTCGATGTTCGCGCAAGGTCTCGCGATCGGCCTCCTGCTCGCCGTCCATCGCCGCTCGTCCGACATGGGGAGTATCTCTTCATAGGGGTTGACGAAATACTCCCCGCGTCGCTACTGCGGGCCGCTCGCCACGGTGACCGGCTCCGCGACCGGCCGCGGCGCCAACAGCGTCGTCCCGACGCTGGCGGTGACGACCATGACGATGGCGATCGCGAGCACGCCGGTCAGTGACTGGCCGAGCACGAGCACGCCGGCCAGGGCGGCGAACGCCGGCTCGAGACTCATCAGGATCCCGAACGCCGCCGCGGACAGCCGGCGCAGCGCGGTGATCTCGAGCGAGTACGGGATGAGCGACGAGAGCATGGCGACGGCGAGACCGCCGGCGAGCACGGACGGGCGCCCGAGCGCGGAGCCGCCCTCGACGATTCCCGTCGGTATCACGACGAATGTGCCGACACCGAGCGCGATGGCGAGCCCGTCCAACGCGGCGAACGCGGCACCGACCCGCTTGGACAGCAGGATGTAGAACGCCCAGCACGCTGCGGCGATCAGCGCGAGGCCGACGCCGAGGCCGGTGATGCCGGACCGGTCGCCGCGCAACGCGAGCAGTGCGACTCCGCCACCGGCGAGCACCACCCACAGCAGGTCGAGCGCACGGCGCGATCCGACGATCGCCACCGCGAGCGGCCCGACGAACTCGATCGTCACCGCCGGCCCGAGCGGCAGCCGGTCGAGCGCTTCGTAGAACGTCCAGTTCATCGTGCCGAGGATGAGCCCGAACGCGACCGCTGCACGCAGATCAGGCCGCGTGCGGCCGCGCAGGGACGGGCGGGTGATCGCCAGCAGCACGATCGCCGACATCGCGAGGCGCAGGAAGACCACGCCGCCGGGGCCGGCCTGATGGAACAGCTTGGCCGCGAACGCCGACCCGAACTGGACTGAGGAGATGCTCCCCAGCAGCAGCAGCTGAGGGGGCGGCGTGCGAGGCACGTCCGCGATCCTCCCAAACGAGGCCGTCCCATTTCCCCGCCGAGTGGCCAGTTGGAACGCGAGTGGCCGGTTATAACGCGCCACTCGGCGCGTAACTGGCCACTCGGCGAAAGGAAGGGCGCCCGTACGATTGGCCGGTCATGAGCGAATCCCTGTTCCCACGGCTCGAGCCGCTGCTCGCGCGTGTACAGAAGCCGATCCAGTACGTCGGCGGCGAGCTGAACGCACGCGTCAAGGACTGGGACGCGGTCGACGTGCACTGGGCGCTCATGTACCCCGACGCCTACGAGGTCGGCCTGCCCAATCAGGGCGTGCAGATCCTCTACGAGGTGCTCAACGAACGCGGGGACGCGCTCGCGGAACGCACCTACGCGGTGTGGCCGGATCTCGAGGCGCTGCTGCGCGAACACGAGGTACCGCAGTTCACCGTCGACGGACACCGTGCCGTCGGCGACTTCGACCTGCTCGGTGTCAGCTTCTCGACCGAACTCGGCTATACGAACCTGCTCACCGCGCTCGACCTCGCCGGTATCCCACTGCATGCGCACGATCGCGACGAGTCACATCCCCTCGTCGTCGCCGGCGGGCACGCGGCGTTCAACCCGGAACCGATCGCCGACTTCGTCGACGCCGCGGTGCTCGGTGACGGCGAGCAGATCGTCGGCGCGATCACCGACCTCGTCCGCGACTGGAAGCGCGCCGGACGGCCCGGCGGCCGCGACGGCCTGCTCGAGAACCTCGCCGCGACCGGCGGCGTGTACGTGCCGCGGTTCTACGACGTCACCTATCTCGCGGACGGACGCATCGAAGCGATCGCACCGAACCGCATCGGCGTGCCCGCGCGCGTCACGAAGCACACCGTCATGGACCTCGACGAGTGGCCGTACCCGAAGACACCGCTCGTACCGCTCGCCGAGACGGTGCACGAGCGCATGAGCGTCGAGATCTTCCGCGGCTGCACGCGCGGCTGCCGGTTCTGCCAGGCCGGCATGATCACGCGTCCGGTGCGCGAGCGAAGCATCACCGGCATCGGCGAGATGGTCGCGAACGGACTCGCCGCGACCGGCTTTGAAGAGGTCGGCCTGCTGTCGCTCTCGTCCGCCGACCACTCCGAGATCGGTGCGATCGCCAAGGGCCTCGCGGATCGCTACGAGGACGAACGGGTCAGCCTGTCGCTGCCGTCGACACGCGTCGATGCGTTCAACATCGACCTCGCCAACGAGTTCTCGCGCAACGGGCGCCGCTCGGGTCTGACCTTTGCGCCCGAGGGCGGCAGCGAGCGGCTGCGTCGCGTCATCAACAAGATGGTGAGCAAGGACGACCTGATCCGCACGGTGTCCACGGCGTACGGGCAGGGCTGGCGGCAGGTGAAGCTGTACTTCATGTGCGGCCTGCCGACCGAGACGGACGAGGACGTGCTCGAGATCGCCGGCATGGCGCACGACGTTATCCGCGCCGGACGGGAAGCCGCGGGCACGAAGGACATCCGCTGCACCGTGTCGATCGGTGGTTTCGTCCCGAAGCCACACACGCCGTTCCAGTGGGCCGCGCAGGCCGCGCCTGAGGTCGTCGACGAGCGGCTGCGCAAGCTGCGCGCCGCGATCAACGCCGACCGCTCGCTCGGCCGCAACATCGGTATGCGCTACCACGACGGCGAGCCGTCGCTGATCGAAGGCCTGCTCTCGCGCGGTGACCGCCGCGTCGGCGCGGTGATCGAGCGCGTGTGGCGCGAGGGCGGCCGCTTCGACGGCTGGACCGAGCACTTCTCGTTCGAGCGCTGGGTGCGCGCAGCCGACGAGAAGCTGCACGGCGTCGACCTCGCCTGGTTCACGACGCGCGAGCGCGACGCCGACGAGGTGCTGCCGTGGGACCACCTCGACTCCGGCCTCGACAAGCAGTGGCTGTGGGACGACTGGCAGGACGCGCTCGCCGAGTTCGAACAGGACGACTGCCGGTGGACGCCGTGCTTCGACTGCGGGGTGTGCTCGAACCTCGGCACCGATATCCAGATCGGCCCGACCGGACGCACGCTGCTGCCTCTGGCACCCAGGTGAGCGACGCCGACGCGATACGCAACCTGCTCGGCACGTACTGCGAGCTGATGGACGCCGCCGACTGGCCCGGCGTCGGGTCGCTCTTCGCGAGCGCCGATCTCGCCGGCCCGGACGGAACGGTCGTCGCGTCCGGCGCTGCCGCGGTCCAGGCGATGTACGAGCGCGGCACGAAGCTCTACGACGGATCGCCGCGTACGCGGCACATCACCGCGAACAGCGTGATCGACGTCGACGGCGACGACGCGACGGCTCGTTCGTCCTACGTCGTGTTCCAGGCCGTCGACGGTTTGCCCCTGCAACCGATCATCACCGGTCGCTACCGTGATGCGTTCGTCCGCGACGGTGCGTCGTGGCGATTCGCGCAGCGGCAGTTCTTCGTCGACCATGTCGGAGACCTGTCCCACCACCTGACCTACGAGGTGTCATGAGATTCGACGGCAAGGTCGCGCTCGTCACGGGCGCGGCGTCCGGCATCGGCGCCGCGACGGCGAAGCTGTTCGGCGAAGAGGGCGCGCACGTCGTCGGCGTCGACGTGAACGGCGACGGCGCGGACGTGCTCAAGGGCGACGTGACCGACCCGTCCTCGGTACGTGCCTTCGTCGACGAGACGATCGCACGGCACGGCGGCATCGACATCGTGGCGAACGTCGCGGGCATCGTGCGCTTCTCGCACGTCGAAGACACCACGCTCGACGACTGGAACGACCACGTCGCGGTCAATCTCACCGGGCCGTTCCTCGTGAGTCAGGCCGCATTGCCGTCGCTGCTCGACCGCAAGGGCTGCATCGTCAACGTCGCGTCGATCGCCGGGCTGCGCGGTCAGGCGTACACGGCGGCGTACTGCGCGTCGAAGGGCGGACTGGTGTTGCTCACCAAGTCGATGGGGCTCGAACTCGCGGAGCGCGGTGTGCGCGTCAACGCCGTGTGCCCGAGCAGCGTCATGACCCCGCTCGTGCAGGGCGTCGCCCGGTCGATGCCGCGCGACCTCGACGAGAAGCTCATGGCGCGCCTCATGGCTCCGAACGGGTCATGGGTCGAGCCGGCCGAGATCGCCGAGTCGATCGCGTACCTCGCCTCGCCGGCCGCGCGGAACATCACCGGCACGACACTGCTCGTCGACGGGGGCACCTGGAGCTAGCAGCACCCCTACGTTGACTGGTCACTTACGCCCCGACTGGTCAGTTGTAGGTGACCAGTCATGGGTCAAACTGACCAGTCAACGTGGTGATCGGAGGCGCAGGCGTGGCTCGGCGAGTTCCGGAAGGGCCTCCGCCCGCGCCGGTCGTGCAGCGAGTGCGAATGCAGTACGCCAAGCGCGGACGGCTGCGCTTTGCGTCGCAGCGTGACTTCGCGCGTGCCTTCGAGCGGGCGCTGCGCCGCGCCGAGGTGCCGATGGCCTACTCGGCGGGCTTCTCACCGCATCCGAAGATCTCCTACGTCGGCGCTGCGCCGACGGGCGCCGCGAGCGAGGCCGAGTACGTCGAGATCGGCCTGACCCGGACGGTCGACCTGGCTGAGCTGCGCGCGGCGCTCGACGCCGCCCTGCCGGACGGCCTGGACATCGTCGCGGCGGTCGAGGCCGGCCCGCACTCGCTCGCGGAGCGGGTCCAGGCCTCGCACTGGCGCATCGAGTTGCCTGGCGTCGATCCTGACGTGGCCCGTTCTGCGGTCGCCGCACTCCTCGACCGCGCGGAGTTGCACGTCGAGCGAGTGACGAAAACCGGACGCAAGGACGTGGATGTACGGGCCGCGCTGGTCCGTTGCGGCGTGCCGGAACGGGCGGACGGGCCGCAGCGGCCCGGCCGTGCGATACTTGACCTGGTAGTCCGGCAGGTAACTCCCGCCGTACGGCCCGACGACGTTCTCGCAGCTTTGCGCATCGTTGCCGGTCTCGCCCTCGACGCGCCGCCCATCGCGGTGCGCCTGGCGCAGGGACCGCTCGACGACGCCGGCGCGGTTGGTGACGCATTGTCCGCCGATCGCGATTCGCTCGAGGGCGCGCCGTAGTCCACAGACTTCGCCGACCTTCCCTTCGGGGAACCGGCCCTACCGCCCCCGTGCGGTCGCAGGTCCATGAGGGATCGCGCCCGGGGGCTTGAGACGGAGTGACCCGAGCAAATGCTCGAATCCGACACCAACAACACAGATTCCAACCCCACCAGCAGCACGATCGACGGCGATTCGGCCGCTCCCGCGACGAAGGCGCCACGCAAGCGGGCCGCGAAAAAGGTAGCCGCGCCGCCGGACACCCCCGCAAAGGCGGGCGCGAAGGCGAGCACGAAGGCCAGCACGGCAGCCAAGGCGGCCAAGAAGAGCACCGCCAAGAAGGCCGGCAAGAAGACGGCGGCCGCACCGCCCGCCGACGCCGAAGCGCCGGACGCATCGGCAACCGCGGGACGCGCGGCGATGGCGGCCCCGCCGAGCGTGCTTTTCCAGCCGCCGGAGGCCGTACCGGTCGCCAAGGCGGCCAAGCCCACCAAGCAGGCGACCAAGGGAGCGGCACGACCGGCGAAGAAGGCGGCCGCGAAGGCGACGAAGCAACCCGAAGTCGCCCCGAAGACCGACCTGACCGCCGTCGAGGACCCAGCCGACCGCACGGCGGAACCGGATGACATCCGCGAGGCCGCGATCGAGGAGGCCACCGGCGCACGCCGTCGGCGCAGGCGCGGCCGGCGCGGCCGGGGCGGCGGCAGTGGAGGCGGCGCCGCTCAGCAGGCGTCCGACGAGACCGTGGCCGAGCCCGCCGAGACCGACGCCGAGGCGAGCGACGAAGGCACCGAAGCCACAGACGGCACAGGAGGCACCGATGCCGGCGACGCCGCCGGCACCTCGACGCACCGGCGCCGGCGCCGGCGCCGGTCCGGCGCGAACGACGTCCTGGGGGAGGACGAGCCGCCGAACACGATCACGCACGTGCGCGAACCGCGCGAGGTCGACGACGGTGTGAAGGGCGTCAAGGGCTCTACCCGGCTCGAGGCAAAGCGCCAGCGGCGCCGCGACGGCCGTGAGACGAACCGCCGACGCCCCCAGATCCTGTCCGAGGCCGAGTTCCTCGCGCGACGCGAATCGGTCGATCGAGTCATGGCCGTGCGCCAGAACGGCGATCGCACCCAGATCGCGGTGCTGGAGGACGGCATCCTCGTCGAGCATTACGTCACCCGTGCGAGCGCGACGTCGTATGTCGGCAACGTGTACCTCGGCAAGGTGCAGAACGTGCTGCCCAGCATGGAGGCGGCGTTCATCGACATCGGCAAGGGGCGCAACGGTGTCCTCTACGCCGGCGAGGTGAACTGGGACGCCGCCGGCCTGGAGGGCAAGTCGCGCGCGATCGAACAGGCGCTCAAGTCGGGCGACTCCGTCCTGGTGCAGGTCACCAAGGACCCGATCGGGCACAAGGGAGCGCGGCTGACCAGCCAGGTCTCGCTACCCGGCCGGTTCCTGGTGTACGTGCCGGGCGGCGGCATGACCGGCATCAGCCGCAAGCTGCCCGACACCGAACGGCATCGACTCAAGGCGATCCTGAAGAAGATCGTTCCCGAAGACGCCGGCGTCATCATCCGCACCGCGGCCGAGGGCGCGAGCGAAGAAGATCTCACGCGCGACGTCGAACGCCTCAAGGCGCAATGGGAGTCCATCCAGAAGAAGGCGCAGAAGACGTCGTCCGCACCGACGCTCGTGCACGGCGAACCCGATCTCGCGATCCGTGTCGTGCGTGACGTCTTCAACGAGGACTTCAAACGACTCGTGGTCGAAGGCGACGATGCGTGGCGCACGGTCTCGGAGTACGTCGAGAACGTCGCACCCGACCTTGCTGAGCGCGTCTCACGGCACACGGCCGAGGTGGACCTGTTCCACGAACTGCACGTCGACGAAGGACTCGCGAAGGCACTGGACCGCAAGGTGTGGTTGCCGTCCGGCGGCTCGCTGGTGATCGACCGCACCGAGGCGATGACGGTCATCGACGTCAACACCGGCAAGTTCGTCGGCTCGGGCGGCAATCTCGAGCAGACCGTGACGCGCAACAACCTCGAAGCCGCCGAAGAGATCGTGCGGCAGCTGCGCCTGCGTGACGTCGGCGGCATCGTCGTCATCGACTTCATCGACATGGTGCTCGAGAGCAACCGCGAACTCGTGTTGCGGCGGCTGACCGAATGTCTCGGCCGCGACCGCACCAAGCATCAGGTCGCCGAAGTCACGTCGCTCGGTCTCGTGCAGATGACGCGCAAGCGCGTGGGCGAGGGACTGCTCGAGGCGTTCAGCGAGCCGTGCGAGGTGTGCCGCGGCCGCGGCGTGATCATTCATGCCGAGCCGATCAGCCTGCCGTCCGCGCCTGCCGGGGACGACGACGACCGGCCCAAGAGCGGCGCCAAGCGCAAGCGCGGCGGTGCGGCGAAGCAGGCCGCGCCGTCGGAGCTCACGCCCGAGGAGTTCGCCGCCGCCGAGGAGCAGCGCCTCGCGCGCCTCGCGGCCATCACAGCGATCCACCGGGCCGCGCACCCGGATGAGGACGAGGACGGACTGCTCGACGAGGTCGAGGCGAGCGCCGACGACGATCTGGCCGACGATCTGGCCGTCGATCTGGCCGACGAGGTATCGGCGGTCGAATTGGCTGTCGAGCTGGCCGACGACACGATCACGACCGTTCTCGACGCCGAGCCGAGCCCAGACGGATCGGGCGAGCCGGCCGCTGTGGCTGACGAGCAGGTTGACGAGCCGGTTGACGAGCAGGTTGACGAGCAGGGCGGCACGGAGACTCCGGCGCGCGCGCCCGCTCCGAGACGGCGTCGCGCCGCCAGCCGGCCGGCCGGCCCGCCCGTGGCCGCAGGCACCTCATAACCCGCGTTTTGCCTCAGCTGCGGGCCGTCCAGTAATCTGAACGACGGTCCATCGAGCGAAGGACCGTCCCCAACGGCTTTCTGGCGCGTCTCGGCGTGCGCAGGAGGCGAGCAGATCGAGGAGTTCCGCGATGTACGCCATCGTCAAGACCGGCGGCAAGCAGTACAAGGTCGCCGAGGGCGATGTGATCGAGGTCGAGAAGCTCGACGCTGACCTCGGTTCGCAGGTCGCGCTGCCCGCGGTGCTGCTCGTCGACGGTGAGACGGTGACGCACGAGGCCGCCAAGCTTGCCAAGGTCGCCGTCACCGCCGAGGTGCTCGCGCAGACCAAGGGCCCCAAGATCAAGATTCACAAGTACAAGAACAAGACGGGTTACCACAAGCGCATGGGGCACCGTCAGCCGCTGACGCAGGTCAAGGTCACCGGCATCAAGACCGCCAAGTAGAGCAAAGCAAAGGAAGCACGCCATGGCACACAAGAAGGGCGCGTCGAGTTCGCGCAACGGACGCGACTCGAACCCGCAGTTCCTCGGTGTGAAGCGCTACGGCGGCCAGACCGTCAAGGCCGGTGAGATCCTGGTGCGCCAGCGCGGCACGAAGTTCCACCCCGGTGCCAACGTCGGCCGCGGCGGTGACGACACGCTGTTCGCGCTCGTCGAGGGCGATGTCAAGTTCGGCGTCACCCGCGGACGCAAGACCGTCGCGATCGTCCCGGCCGAGGCCTAAGGGTCCGAAGGCAAGCGAAGGGACGGACCCCAGCGGGTCCGTCCCTTCTGTTTTGCCCAGATCGTGAAGGGTTCTGCCCGCATTCCGGACACATTCCTTCACGATCGTGAGAGATGAGGAGGTGCAGCATGGCCAGTTTCGTCGACCGCGTTGTGCTGCACCTTGCGGCCGGTAACGGTGGGCACGGCGTCGCGTCCATCCATCGCGAGAAGTTCAAGCCGCTCGGTGGGCCCGACGGCGGCAACGGTGGGCACGGCGGTGACGTCGTGCTCGTCGTCGACCGCAACACGCACACGCTGCTCGACTTCCATCACCATCCGCATCAGCGGGCGGGCAACGGCAAGCAGGGCGCGGGCGGCAACCGCAACGGCGCCGACGGCGCAGACCTCGAACTCGTCGTGCCGGACGGCACTGTTGTCGTCGACCCCGGCGGTGACATGCTCGCCGACCTGACGGGCGTCGGCACCCGCTTCGTCGCGGCGCACGGCGGACGCGGCGGTCTCGGCAATGCGGCACTCGCGTCGACGCGACGCAAAGCGCCGGGCTTCGCGTTGCTCGGCGAGCCCGGCGAACAGCGCGATGTCGTGCTCGAACTCAAGAGCGTCGCCGATGTGGGCCTGGTCGGCTTCCCGAGCGCCGGCAAGTCGTCGCTGATCGCCGCGATGTCGGCCGCGCGGCCGAAGATCGCCGACTACCCGTTCACGACGTTGGTGCCGAACCTCGGCGTGGTCGACGCGGGCGACACGACCTACACGATTGCGGACGTGCCGGGCCTGATCCCGGGCGCCGCGCAGGGTAAGGGCCTCGGCCTGGACTTCCTGCGGCACATCGAGCGCTGCGCCGTGCTGCTGCATGTCGTCGACGTCGCCACGCTCGAGCCCGGCCGCGACCCGCTGAGCGACCTCGACGCGATCGAGGCCGAACTCGCGCAGTACGAAGGAACGTTCGGCGATCTGCTGGCGCGCCCGCGGCTGGTCGCTTTGAACAAGGTGGACGTGCCCGAAGGCGCCGAACTCGCCGCGCTCGTGCGGCCCGAGTTGCAGGCGCGCGGCCTGCGCGTGTTCGAGGTCTCTGCCGTCAGCCATGCGGGCTTGCGCGAATTGATGTTCGGCCTCGCCGCCGAGGTGGAGGCCGACCGGGCCGCGCGTCCGGCTCCCGAGCCGGCACGCATCGTGCTGCGTCCCAAAGCGGTCGACGAGACCGGGTTCACCGTGGAGTCCGACCGCGACGAGCCGGGGGGCTTCGTCGTGCGCGGCGAGAAGCCGGAACGCTGGGTGCACCAGACGAACTTCGACAACGACGAAGCCGTCGGCTACCTTGCCGACCGGCTCGCGCGATTGGGTGTCGAGGCCCGGCTTGCCGAACTCGGCGCGCAGCCGGGCGCCGCGGTGACGATCGCGGGCGTGACCTTCGACTTCGAGCCGACGGCCGGCGAGTACGCGCCCACCCGACGCGGGTCCGACGAGCGGCTCGAGGCGAGCACCCGTACCGGACCGGCAGAGCGACTGGCTGCGAAGAAGGCGCGGCGGGTGCGAGCGGACGACGACGACTTCGAGGACGAGTCGTGAACCGCGACGCGATCGGTGCGGCACGGCGCACCGTCGTCAAGGTCGGCTCGTCGTCGCTCACCTCGGACGGGCAGCTCGACCCGCAGCGGCTCGATGCCATCGTCGACGCGCTCGCGGCTCGTGCGGCAACCGGGCAGCAACTGGTGCTCGTCTCGTCGGGTGCGATCGCAGCGGGCATCGGCCCGCTCGGGATTGCGACCCGGCCGCGAGATCTCGCGACCCAGCAGGCCGCGGCGAGCGTCGGGCAACTGCTGCTCGCCGAGCGGTACGCGGCGTCGTTCGCGCGCTACGGCTTGCGTGTCGGGCAGGTGCTGCTCACCGCTGACGACCTGCATCGTCGCGGCCACTACCGCAACGCCGACCGGACGCTCGAACGGCTGCTGGCGTTCGGCGTGATCCCGATCGTGAACGAGAACGACACGGTTGCCACGCACGAGATCCGTTTCGGCGACAACGACCGCCTTGCCGCGCTCGTCGCGCACCTCGTGCACGCCGACGCACTTGTGCTGCTCTCGGACGTCGACGGTCTGTACAGCGGCAACCCGCGCCGCGCGGGGGCGACGTTCATTCCCGAGGTGCGCTCGTTCGCCGACCTCGACGGCGTGCACGTCAGCGACCGCGGCAGCCACGTCGGCTCCGGCGGCATGGTGACCAAGGTCGACGCAGCTGCGGTCGCGACCAGCGAGGGCATCCCGGTCTTGCTCGCCGCGAGTGAGTCGATCGCGGGTGCGTTGCGCGGCGAGGGCGGGACGTTCTTCCATCCGGCCGGCGACCGCACCGCGTCGCGGCTGTTCTGGCTGCGGCACGCGACAACGCCGCGCGGGCGGTTGGTACTCGATGCCGGTGCGGTGACGGCCCTCGTCAGCCGCGGTGCGTCGCTGCTGCCGGCCGGCATCACGGCGGTCGAAGGCGACTTCGACTCGGGCGATCCCGTCGAGCTCGTCGGCCCGGACGGCGCGGCGATCGCGCGCGGGCTCGTCGGTTACGACGCGGCCGACATGCCGTCGCTGCTCGGCCGCAAGACGGCCGAACTGCCCGCCGAGTTCCAGCGCGAGGTCGTGCACCGCGACGACCTCGTCCTGCTCTGACGACGCATCACTTGCAGCCGATACCCGAGTTCAGAATCTGGACCTGGTTGCTGATGCCGCCGACGCTGAACCACGATCCCGCGCGCGCGACGACGCCGTAGTCGTACTTGTCGGTGACCGCCGGGGTGTCGGCCATCGACGTGCCAGTGGTCTGGCCGAGGTAGGTCGTGTTGCCCG
>DATGFB010000207.1:0-3877 GCA_035309605.1 Jatrophihabitantaceae bacterium | reverse complement strand
AAATAGACGGATCATCGGTCCGCGATTCGCCGAAAAGGGATGCATCGCACGCTACGCACGGGTAGCTGCGGCACACATTGACCTCACCCTTTGCGGGGTCGGCGCTGCCGCTGCTATCAATCGGCCTGCCGATCTTGATCGGCCTGCCCACGTGCGGGCAGACACCCCCTACGACGTGCGGAGGGATTGCCATGGCTGTCCTTAAGAAAGGTGCCCGCATCGTCGGGCAGGAGCGCACAAAGCTCAGCGTCGAGCTGAAGAAGGCCTACGACAAGGGCAAGAGCATCCGTGAACTGGCCGACTCGCACGGCCGGTCGTACGGATTCGTGCACCGGGTACTGTCTGAGGCCGGAGTGACCTTGCGGGGCCGCGGCGGAGCGACCCGTTCGAAGGCCAAGGCAAAGGGGAAGTAGCGCTGACAGCGACCGAGTCGACCCGGCAGCTCGACGTCTCGCCCGAGGCGGGGTTCGAGGTCCGGCACACCGACGAGGTCGCAACGATCACGCTCAACCGCCCCGAGCGGCGCAACGCGCAGACCCCGCTTACGTGGGACGCGCTCGTCGCTGTTGCTCGCGAGCTACCCGGCACGATCCGTGTCGTCGTGCTGCGCGGCGAAGGCCCGGCGTTCTCGGCCGGCCTCGATCGGCAGATGTTCACGCCCGAAGGCATCCCTGGGTTGCCCGGCATCCTCTCCCTGGCGGCCGCTTTGGAGGCGGACGCCACGGCTCGCATTGCCGCCTGGCAGCGCGCTTTCGACTGGACGTCTCGGCCGGACCTGGTGAGCATCGCGGCCGTACAAGGCCATGCGATCGGCGCCGGCTTCCAGCTCGCCCTCGGCGCGGACATCCGCATCGCGGCCGACGACGCGCAGTTCACCATGGCCGAGCCGTCACTGGGCATCGTCCCTGACCTGGGCGGCACGAAGCGCCTCGTCGATCTCGTCGGCTACTCGCGCGCGCTGGAGATCTGCGTGACCGGCCGCCGCGTCGGGGCTGCCGAGGCACTTCGCGTCGGCCTGGTCGCCGAGGTCGTGCCGGTGGGCGAGCTCGACGCCGCCATCGACCGGCTCGTGACCGCGCTGCTCTCGGTGCCCCGCGACGCCGCCGCGGAGACGAAGGCACTGCTGCTCGGCGCCGCGAGGCGAACCCAGTCGGAGCAGCAGGCCGCCGAGCGCGAGGCGCAGTACCGTCGGCTGCGCGCACTGGCCGGTGCCGACGGCGAGGCCGGACCGGCCTGAACCCCGCGTCGTCAGCCCGTCGGGGCAGCATGGGGAACATGGGACGCCGCCTGGACGTTGCCCTGCTCCGGAGGTAGGTAGCTCATGTCGATGTACGCGATGCAAATGATGCGCTCGATGCATCGCGACAGCTCTGTCGTGGAAAGGAAGCTCCCGCCGGGCACCTGGAAGCGCGTCCTGCGCTTCGCCAGCCCGTACCGGCTCGAGTTGCTGGTGTTCCTGGCGATCGTCATAGGCGACTCGCTGATCGGTGTTGCCACGCCGGTCCTGGCCGGCAAGGTCGTCAACCAGATCACCCGGCACGGCCAGACGCACGTGGTCGTGCAGATCGCGTTCGTCATCGCCGGTCTCGCGGTGATCGACGCATTGCTGTCGTTCGCGCAGCGCTGGTACTCGGCGCGGATCGGCGAGGGGCTCATTTACGACATGCGCACGCAGGTGTTCGAGCACGTGCAGCGCATGCCGCTCGCGTTCTTCACCCGCACGCAGACCGGTGCGCTGGTGAGCCGGCTCAACAACGACGTGCTCGGCGCGCAGCAGGCGTTCACGTCGACACTGTCCGGGCTCGTCTCCAACGTGGTCAGTCTGGTGCTCACCGCCGGTGTCATGTTCTCGCTGTCGTGGCAGATCACCGTGATCAGCCTCGTCATGCTGCCGGTGTTCGTCATCCCCGCGCGGCGCATCGGCGCACGGTTGCAGGACATCACTCGCGAGTCCTACAACCTGAACGCGTCGATGAACGCGACGATGACCGAGCGGTTCAACGTCGCCGGCGCGCTGTTGGTCAAGCTGTTCGGCCGGCTCGGCGACGAGTCCTCGTCGTTCCGCCGGCGCGCTGCGCGCGTCCGCGACATCGGCGTGACGTCCGCGATGTACGGCCGCGCGTTCTTCGTGGCGCTCACCCTCGTGGCCGCACTCGCGCAGGCGCTCGTGTACGGGCTCGGCGGTTACTACGCGATCCGCGGGCATCTGTCGGCGGGCACCGTGGTCACCTTGGCACTACTGCTGACGCGCTTGTACGGGCCGTTGACGGCGCTGTCCAACGCCCGCGTCGACGTGATGAGCGCACTCGTCAGCTTCGACCGCGTCTTCGAGGTGCTCGACCTGCCGCCGATGATCGACGACGCTCCCGACGCCGGCGAGCTTCCTACCGACGCGCGGAGCATTGAGTTCGCCGACGTGCGGTTCTCGTACCCGACGGCGAACGAAGTGTCGCTGGCATCGCTCGAAGACGTCGCCGTCCTCGACAACGCCCCCTCGCAAGAGGTGTTGCACGGCATCTCGTTCCGCGCCGAGCCGGGGCAGCTGGTGGCGCTGGTCGGTCCGTCCGGCGCGGGCAAGACGACGATCAGCCAGCTCGTGCCGCGCATCTACGACGTGCGCTCGGGCAGCGTGTCCGTCGGCGGCCACGACGTGCGAACGGTGACGCAGCAGTCGCTGCGCGAGCGAATCGGCGTGGTGAGCCAAGAGGCGCACATGTTCCACGACACGATCCGCGGCAACCTGCTCTATGCGAAGCCCGCCGCCGCCGAGGACGAGTTGTGGCGGGCGATCGACGCCGCGCAGATCGGCGACCTGGTGCGCGGCCTTCCGGACGGTCTCGACACGCTGGTCGGCGACCGCGGCTACCGGCTGTCCGGTGGCGAGAAGGCGCGGCTGGCCATCGCTCGTCTGCTGCTCAAGGCGCCCGCGATCGTCATCCTCGACGAGGCAACCGCGCACCTCGACAGCGAGAGCGAAGTGGCGGTGCAGGATGCGCTCGCCCGCGCGCTCGAGGGACGTACCTCGCTCGTCATCGCGCACCGGCTGTCGACCATCCTCAACGCCGACCAGGTGATCGTGCTGGACGAGGGCCGCATCGTCGAGATCGGCACCCACGCCGAGTTGCTGGCCGCGAACGGCTTGTACGCCGACTTGTACCGCACGCAGTTCGAACGTCAGGCGGCCGGCGCCGACGCCGTGCCGGCAACGCTGGGGGACGAGCTGCCCGACTCGATCGCCGAACTCGCCGACTGAGCCGGGTCCGGGTTGCTGCTCCGCTCAGCGCAGCATCACCGGATCGGTCAGCAGATGTGCGAACGCGAGTTCCGCGGCGCCGAGCAACGAGGAGTCGTCGCCGAGCCCGGGCGGCAGTAGCTGAACGGCTCCGTCGGAGCCGCCGAGCACGTGCTCCTCGAGCGAGCTCGCGATGTCGGCCGCGGCGAACTCGAGTACGCCGGCGAGCGATCCGCCGAGCAGCACGCGCTGCGGGTTGAGCACGTTGGCGAGATTCGCGATGGTGCGCCCGAGCGCGTCGGCGACAGCTCGCACTGCTTTGATGGCGACCGTGTCGCCCGCGATGGCGTCGCCGAACAGCGCTTGGACGGCTTCGGGCGTCGCGGGAACGGGCCGGCCCGCCATGGCGAGCATGGCGTTCTCGCCGATGAACGTCTCGACGCAGCCACGCTTGCCGCAATGACACGGCGGGCCGGACGCGTCGACGACGTTGTGCCCGACCTCGCCGGCGAGGCCGTGATGTCCGTGCAGCGGCCGTCCGCCGGCGATGATTCCCGCGCCGACGCCGATGCGCGCCATGATGTAGATGACGTCGTCGCAGCCGCGCGCGTTGCCGCGCAAGTGCTCGGCCAGCACGGCCAGGTC
>DATGFB010000206.1:0-3256 GCA_035309605.1 Jatrophihabitantaceae bacterium | reverse complement strand
GATCCGCACGACCGGACTGCCCGATCCGGGCCCCGACGACGTCGTGGTGCGGACGCTGCACACGGCGGTGAGCCGCGGAACCGAGCTGCTCGTGCTTCGTGGTGCAGTGCCGGCTGACCAGGCCGCCGCGATGCGTGCGCCGTTCCAGGAAGGCGACTTCCCGGGTCCGGTCAAGTACGGATACCTCAATGTCGGCGTGGTCGAAGACGGGCCCGATGCCCTCACCGGGCGCACGGTCTTCTGCCTCTACCCGCATCAGACCGCCTACGTCGTGCCGTCTGATGCGGTGGTGCCAGTGCCCGCCGGAGTGCCGGCGCGACGCGCCGTGCTCGCCGGAACCGTCGAGACCGCGATCAACGCACTATGGGACGCGCCACCGCTCATCGGCGACCGGATCGCCGTTGTCGGTGCCGGCATGGTCGGTTGCTGCGTTGCCGCGCTCGCGGCCGGCGTGCCCGGCGTGAGTGTCACGCTCGTCGACGTCGATCCGGCGCGTGCGGATGTCGCGGCCGTGCTGGGCGCGCAGTTCGCGACACCGCAGTCGGTCACGGGTGTGTTCGACCTCGTCGTCCATGCCAGTGCGACCGCCGCTGGTCTGCGCTGCGCGCTCGAGTTGCTCGCGCCGGACACGTCGGTGCTCGAACTGAGCTGGTACGGCGACGGCGATGTGGCGCTGCCCCTGGGCGGCGCGATGCATGCACGACGCCTCGGCATCCGCATGAGCCAGGTCGGCACGGTCTCGCCTGCGCGTGCGCCTCGCCGCACAGCCCGAGATCGACTTGGCGTTGCACTCGAAGCTCTGCGTGCTCCGGCGTTCGACGCGCTTCTGGAGGGCCCGTCGCCGTTCGCGGCGCTGCCCGAGCTGCTGCCGGCGTTGGCCGCGCGACCGGGCCTGTGCCACACGATCTGCTACGACGACGAGATGTGACGCCGTGTTCAGTGTGACCGTCCGCGATCACATGATGATCGCCCACAGTTTCCGCGGCGATGTCTTCGGCCCGGCGCAGCGGTTGCACGGTGCGACCTACATGGTCGACGCGACGTTCAAGGCGGCGACTCTCGACGACGACGGCATCGTCGTCGACATCGATCGCGCCACCCGGTTGCTGCACGAGGTGCTCGGTGAGTTTCACCTGCGAAACCTCGACGAGATAACCGAGCTGGCCGGGACCAACACCACCACCGAGGTCATGGCCCGCGTGGTGTGCGACAGACTCGCGGACCGCATCTCGTCGGGTGCGCTCGGCGCCGGTCACAGCGCGATTCGAACCGTCGCTGTGACACTGCACGAGTCGCATGTGGCATGGGCCGGCTACGAGCGCGAGCTGTGACGCCTGACCGCCCGATCACCTTCGTCGTCCCGGACGGCATCGACAGCGCTGCGCGACCGAGTGGTGGCAACGAGTACGACCGGCGGCTCATCGCCGGGCTGCGCGATGACGGGTGGGCCGTGGACGTCCGGCCCGTCGCCGGGCCCGATGCCGTCGAGCACGCGATCGCCGGCCTGACCGACGCATCGGTCGTGCTCGTCGATGGGCTACTCGCAGCGCCGGCCGCCGGAGTGTTGGCGGCGCAGGCGGCGCGGTTGCGGCTCGTCATGCTCATGCACATGTCGATGGTGGTCGCACCACCCGGGCACGACCAGCCCGGTGCGGCCGCGGCCGAACGCTCGGTGCTCGGCGGTGCCGCTGCGATCGTCACGACGAGTGAGTGGTTGCGACAGCAGATCGTGACTCGCCAATGCATCGATGCAGATCGCGTGTCGGCCGCACCGCCCGGAGTCGAGCAGGCGCCCGCCGCGCTGCCGTCGCCGTCGGGCAACCGGCTGCTGTGCGTAGCACCGGTCGCGCCCCACAAGGGGCATGACGTACTCGTCGACGCGCTCGCGCGACTGTCCGAACTCGAGTGGACGTGCAGGTGCGTGGGTTCGCTCGATCGCGACGCCGACTTCGCAACGACTGTCCGCGCCGCCCTGGCGCGACACGGCATTGCCGACAAGATGGTGTTCGCAGGAGTGCGCACTCGGTCTGAGCTGGCCGGTGACTACGCGGCCAGCGATCTGCTCGTCCTGCCCACGCGATCCGAGTCCTACGGCATGGTGCTCACGGAGGCGCTTGCGCGTGGCCTGCCGGTCGTCGCCTCTGACGTCGGCGGTGTCGTCGAAGCGGCGACGGGCGCGACAATGCGCGCCGGTTCCGCTTTTCCGGGAGCATTGGTGCCGCCGGACGATCCGGATGCTCTTGCCGGCCAGCTGCGGATCTGGCTCACCGACGCCGGTACCCGGGCCGAGTGGCGGCGGCGTGCCCGGGAACGGCGAGTTCGGTTGCGGGGCTGGGACGTGACGGTACGGTCCGCGGCGCGTGTGATCGAGCGTGCGTCGGCGCAGCGGGTGCCGTGAACCGGAGGATGACCGATTTCGTGTTCGTCCATGTGGCCATCGAGCGCGGCGGTGGACGCCGCCGCTGGTGGCGGGCAGCCGTTCGCTCCGGCGTAGCGGCGGCGCTTCTCCTCGCGCTCGGTTTGCGCGTCGGCGGCGCGGCGTTCGCGCGCGGCATCGACTCACTCACCGGGCCGGTGGTCATCGAAGCGATCGCGCTGACGGCGCTGTCGACGTTGTGCGCAGCGTGGCGATGGCGGGTCGTGGCGCGTCAGCTCGGCGCGCCGTTGCCGGCCGGCCGCGCGGTCACGGCCTATTACCGTTCGCAGTTCCTCAACAGCGTGCTGCCCGGCGGTGTCGCCGGTGACGCCTACCGGGCCATTGCGCACGGCCGTGATGTCGACGATCTCGGGCGCGCCGCACGCGCAGTCGTCTGGGACCGTACCGCCGGGCAGATCGTCCAGGCGGTGGTCACGATCGCCGTGCTCGCAGTCATGCCGTCACCCGGACGCCGGTTGATTCCGGTGCTGGTGGTGATCGTGGGTGCCGCGCTGGTCCTGGCGTGGCAGATCTGGCGAGGGCGGCGGCGCGGGTCGTCGTGGCCGGCGCGCGTGGCCGGCGTCGTCCGCTCGGATCTGCGCGATGTCATTCGCCGGCCGGTGTGGCCGGTATTGGTGGTCGCCTCGTTGGGTGTCGTCGTCAGTCATGTGGCGTTGTTCGTCCTTGTGGCGCACACCGTCGATCCGACGGCGTCGGTGCGCGCGCTCGTGCCGCTCGCGGTGATTGTGCTGATCGCGACGGGTATCCCGGTGTCCGTGGCGGGTTGGGGCCTGCGCGAAGGAGCGGCTGCCTGGGTGTTTGCGGCAGCCGGTCTGGGTG
>DATGFB010000205.1:0-6242 GCA_035309605.1 Jatrophihabitantaceae bacterium | reverse complement strand
CCGACTGCTCGCGTGCCTGCTTGAGCGTGCTCTCCGCGTTGGACCGCGCCTCGGAGAGCAGTCGCTCGGCTTCGGCCTTGGACTGTGCGAGGTGCTGGTCGGCGGTCTGCTGTGCGAGTGCGAGCACCTGCACGGCCTTCTGGTGCTGGTCGGCTGTAGGCGCCGCCGGCGCGCCTGCAGTGTCGGCCGGCCGCTGCGCTGCTTGCGCACGAAGTTGCTCGGCCTGCGTGCGTGCCTGGTCAGCAGCTTGCTTGGCCTGCTCGAGCTGACGACGGCTGTCCGCGAGCTGCTGTTCGGTCTGCGCGAGTTGCTGCTGCAAGGCGACGAGCTGCTGCGCCGCGCCGTCCTTGCTCTGACCCACCGTGCGCTCGAGCTCTGCGATGTGTGACTGCAGCCGAGTGTTCTCGTCGTGCAGTGCGGCGACCTCGGCGGAGTTGTCCGGTGCCGGTGCACTCCCACCCCCGCGGGCGCGCAGGTCGTTGTTCTCCTCGATCAGCCGCGACAGCTCGACCTCGACGATGTCGAGGAACGCGTCGACTTCTTCCTCGTCGTATCCGCGCTTGCCGATGGGTGGCTTCTTGAATGCAACGTTGTGCACTTCAGCGGGGGTCAACGGCATTCGGGTTCACCTTCTGTGGTCGCGTGCCGGCCGGGAGTTCGGCTGGGACGGTCTTGCTCAGCCTCGTGGGTAACAGGTTGGTCGATCTTAGGCAAACGCCGCTGCGCCGGCGTCAAGCCAGTGTCAGCGCCACCCATTGCAGTCCTAAGATGCCGAACAACAGGATCATAATGCTCAGGTCGAGGCTCACACTACCGATCCGCAGCGGTGGCACCAGCTTACGGATGGCCCGAATCGGGGGGTCGGTAACCAGGTAAACGACCTCGATACCGATCGCGGCGACGCCTGCCGGGCGCCATGACCGGGCGAATTGCCGGGTCATGTCGATGACGAAGCGCGCCAGGATGACGAGCACGCAGAGGTAGAGGCCGTAGCCGACGAAGCCCCAGAAGGTCCGCATCGCCATCCTCTCGTCGTCCCCGGTAACCGGAGCTCACGCGGCCAGTGCATACAACGGCCTGGCACCGCGGAGAGTGCCAGGCCGTCGGATCGAGGTGCTTCGCGCTGATGTCAGCTCTGGTTGAAGAACCCGGTCTCGGCGATGCGCGCCTTGTCCTGTGCGGTGACCGTCACATTGTGCGGGCTGAGCAGAAACACCTTGGCGGTGACCCGCTCGATGCGCCCGTGCAGGCCGAAGGTCAGCCCGGCGGCGAAGTCGACCAGCCGCTTGGCGTCGGCGTCGTCCATCTCGGACAGGTTCATGATCACCGGGGTGCTCTTGCGGAAGTGCTCGCCGATCGTGCGCGCCTCGTTGTACGTGCGCGGGTGCAGTGTGGTGATCTGGTACGGCGGCGCGTCGTCGGCGCGCATCGGGGCGTCGTAGTCGTCGAGGTATTCGCGCGAGCTGGGCACGACCTCACCGTGCGAACCGTGCGAACCGTGCCCGTTCGGCCGGCTGTAGCTCGCCGCGCGCGCATAGCGGGGCTCGGTGTACTCGTGCCGTGCCGACGAACGCTCTGCGGAGTGGCCGTACCCGTCCGCGTCGGTCCAGTCCTCGTCCTCGACCAGACCGAGATACACGCCCATCTTGCGCATGGCTCCGGGCATCGGTTCCTCCAGAAGTCGGATACTGCTGTGACTCGTGTGGCTGTGGGGAGTTTCTGTTTGAGGGGACGCTAGCCGAAAACCGGGCTACGGCGGCCGAGCAACGCCGTACCGACACGGACGTGTGTCGCGCCGGCGCGCACTGCCGCTTCGAGGTCGTCGCTCATCCCGGCCGAGATGGCGCTCGCCTGCGGGTGCTCGGCCCGCAGCCGGACGGACAGCTCGGCCAGTTGCGCGAACGCCCGCGCGGGATCGGCACCGAGCGGGGGGACGGCCATCACGCCGAGCAGTGCCAGGCCTGTGGCCGACCCGACGAGGTCGGCAAGCGGGACGAATCGGTCGATCGGGACGCCGCCACGCTGCGGATCGCCGTCCAGGCTGACCTGGATGAACACGCCGAGTGGCTCGCGTCGACCTGCCGCCGTGACGGCGGCGTCGAGCGCGGCGGCGAGCTTGGGCCGATCGAGTGAGTGCACCGCGTGCGCATAGCTCGCGACGCTGCGCGCCTTGTTGGTCTGCACCTGGCCGACGATGTGCCACCGCACCGGCTCGGGCAGCTCGAACGCGGCGAGGTCGACGATCTTGGCGCGCGCTTCCTGGTCCTTGTTCTCGCCGATGTCGAGCACGCCGAGTCCGGCGAGCGTCGCGATGTCACTCGCGGGGTACGTCTTGGTCACCGCGACCACCGTCACGTCGCGTGGGTCGCGCCCTGCCTCGTCGCACGCACGCGCGATGCGCGCACGCACCGCCGCGAGCGAGGTGACCAGCTCGGCCCGGCGGTGCTCGCCGTTGCGTGGCACCGTCGGCGCGAGGTCAGGACTTGAGGAAGTCCGGGACGTCGAGCTCGTCGTCGAGGCTGACCGGGTTCCGCGATCCGTTGATCGACCCGCTGGTCGTCGTGGTCGGGGCCGAGTAGGACGTCGTGACCGGGTCGGACAGCCGCGCCTCCACCATCGCCGGCGCCGGTGCGGGAGCCGGTGCCTGGGCAGGTGCCGGCGCGGCGGCAGCCGCTGCGGCGGCGCGCGCGGGCGCGGCCGGCTCGCGACGGATGTCGACCTTCTTGTACGGCAGCTGGCCGCTGTCGAAGCCGGCCGCGATCACGGTCACCTTGACCTCGTCGCCCAGCGTGTCGTCGATGACCGCACCGAAGATGATGTTCGCGTCAGGGTGCGCCGCCTCGGCGACGAGCGAGGCGGCCTCGTTGATCTCGAACAAGCCGAGGTCCGAGCCGCCGTAGATGGACAGCAGCACGCCGTGCGCGCCCTCCATGCTCGCTTCGAGCAGCGGGCTCGCAATGGCGATCTCGGCAGCCTGCCGAGCTCGGTTGTCCCCGCGCGCCGCGCCGATTCCCATCAACGCCGAACCCGCGCCGCTCATCACGCTCTTGACGTCGGCGAAGTCGAGGTTGATCAGGCCGGGCGTGGTGATGAGGTCGGTGATGCCCTGCACACCCGAGAGCAACACCTGGTCGGCGCTGCGGAACGCGTCCATGACGCTCACGTTGCGCTCGCTGATCTGCAGCAGCCGGTCGTTCGGGATGACGATCAAGGTGTCGCACTCGGAGCGCAGCGACTCGATACCTTCGTCGGCCTGCATCGCGCGCTTCTTGCCCTCGAACGAGAACGGCCGCGTGACGACGCCGATCGTGAGCGCGCCGAGCTTGCGCGAGATGCTCGCGATCACCGGTGCGCCACCGGTGCCGGTGCCGCCGCCCTCGCCCGCCGTGACGAAGACCATGTCGGCGCCCTTGAGCACCTCTTCGATCTCTTCGCGGTGGTCCTCGGCTGCCTTGCGCCCGACCTCGGGCTGCGCGCCGGCTCCCAGGCCGCGGGTGAGCTCGCGGCCGACGTCGAGCTTGACGTCGGCGTCGCTCATCAGCAGCGCCTGCGCGTCGGTGTTCACCGCGATGAACTCGACGCCTTTCAGGCCGTGTTCGATCATGCGGTTGACGGCGTTGACGCCGCCGCCGCCCACGCCGACGACCTTGATGACCGCCAGGTAGTTGTGCGGTGCTGTCATGGGCTTGGCTCCCTGTCTTGACCGAACCGACTTCCGCGGAACTCTCACCCTCAGGTAGACCGTTAATGTTATGTCAACCTGCCGGAGTGATCCGAAGTTAGAACGTGGCGCGCGCTTTGCCGCGCAGGCGCGCCGTGACACGCCGGAACAGACTGTGCGCGAACCGTCAGCGCGCGATCACTTCGTCCGGGTTGCTCACGTCGAACGTGGTCCCCGGTTGCAGCAGCAGCGTGGGCAGTACTCGCGCCTTGTCGGCGCTGCGATCGGCGGTCCCCCACCGCACCACGCGGTGGTCGGTGAGCAACAACGTGATCGAGGACGGATCGAGCGCTGAGATCGACGCGACGCGGGTGAGCAACCCGGCGGTGAGATCGGCAGCGACCCCGGCTACCGCCGCGGCGGCCGCGTCGCCGCTCGGACCGGAGGGCACCTCGAACAGCGGCAGCTTCGCCGGCCGGGTCTGCACCGTGCGGTAGCGCGCTCCGGTGCCGTCGACGAGCGTGAACGACGAGCCGTCCTGCAAGTAACCGACCGGTGTGCGCTCGACGACGTCGATCGTGACGGTGTTGGGATAGCTCGTGCCGACGCGCACCGACTTGACCTCGGCGAGTCGCTCGACGCGCCGCGCGATCGCAGCCGTGTCGAGCCGGATGAGCGGCGAGCCGTGCGGGATCGCCGCCGCCGCCCGCACCTGCGCCGTCGTGAGTACGTCCGTTCCGTGCACCTGAACCGAGCTGACGCCGAGCACCGGACTGAACGCGACGATCCATATCGCGAGCGCCACGACGACGATCGCCGACGCTGCCGACACGAGCACGCGCCGGCCGTGCACGAGCGCTGTGGCGCGCTGACGCAAGGAACTCATCGGTTCGCCTCGGCCAGACGCGCAGCGCACTCCTCACGGATGATGTCGCACAGCAGGTAGACGTTGCCGATGCCCATCGTCAGCACCAGATCGCCGGGCCGCGCGACCTCGGCGATGCGTGCGGGCGTCGCGCCGTAGCTCGGCTCGTAGATCACGTGCTCCGGCGGCAGGTCGATCAGGTCGCTGATGGTCGCTCCCGTCACGCCCGGGATCGGCTCTTCGCGTGCCGGGAAGATGTCCATGACCACCGCGATGTCCGCGGTGGCGAGCGCCGCGGCGAACTCGGCGGCGAACGTCTGCGTGCGGCTGTACGTGCCGGGCTGGAACACGGCGATGACCCGCCCGCTGCCCGCAGTGGTGCGCATCGCCGCGATCGAGGCGGCGACCTCCGTCGGGTGGTGCGCGTAGTCGTCGAAGACGCGGACTCCGCCGCCTGAGCCGTACGGCTCGTAGCGGCGGTGCACGCCCCCGAAGTCGGCCCACGAACGTGCAACGGTGTCGACGTCGAGGCCGAGCTCGGCTGCCATCGCGAGCGCCGCCGCGGCATTGAGCGCCATGTGCCGCCCCACCAGCGACCGCACCCGCACCTCGCGGCTGCCGAGGCGGGCGCCGTCGACGCGGAACTCGACGGCGTCGGGCAGCATGCGGATGTCGGCCACGCGGATGTCGGCGTCGTCGGCTTCGCCGTACGTCAGCACGCGGCGCCCGGCGTTGCGTGCGTACGCCGCCACGCGCCGCGCGCCCGGGTCGTCGGCACCGGTCAGCAGCACGCCCTGCGGGGCGACGCGATCGACGAACATCTCGAACGCGCGGAAGATGCCTTCGAGGTCACCGTGGTTCTCCAGGTGGTCTGCTTCCACGTTGGTCACGATCGCCGAAGCCGGGCGGGTGAGCAGGAACGAACCGTCGCTCTCGTCCGCCTCGACGATCGCCAGATCACCGCTGCCGAGGTGTGCGTTGCGTCCGGACTCGTACAGGCTGCCGCCGATCGCGAAGGACGGATCGACACCGCACGCTTGCGCGCCGACGGTCAGCAACGAGGTTGTCGTGGTCTTGCCGTGCGTTCCCGATATCGCGACGCACTGTTTTCCCTCGAGTGCCGCGGCAAGTGCCGCGGCGCGCCGCAGCACCGGCATGCCGCTGTCGACGGCCGCGCGGAACTCTTCGTGCTTCGGGTTGATCGCGGTGGTGTAGACGAACGAGTCGGCGTGGCGCAGGTGATCGACGGAGTGCCCGATCGACACGTCCGCGCCGAGCGCGCGCAGCGTCGAGACCGTGAGCGAGTCGCGCGCCTCGCACCCGCTGACCGGCACGCCGCGCTCGACGAGGATGCGCGCGAGTGCGCTCATCCCCGAGCCGGCGATACCCATGATGTGCACTCGGCCGAGTTCGTCGAGGCGGGGCACGACGTCTGTTGCCGCGCTGCGGACCAGCCGGGCACCGGGCGCCGCCCAGTCCTCGGGGCGGCCGCCCTCGGCGTCACGGGTCGGCGCGCCGGTCACGCGCGGTCCCGGCGGAAACGGCGGTATTCCGCGACCACGCTCAACACGTGCCGGGCAAGCACGACGTCGGCATCACGCGAACCAGCATGCGCCGCGGCCTCGGACATGCGCGCAACGGTGCCCGGATCCGTGAGCCGCGGCACCACCTCGCGCAGCACCCACTCGGGGGTGAGGTCGGCGTCGTCGACGAGCA
>DATGFB010000204.1:0-2181 GCA_035309605.1 Jatrophihabitantaceae bacterium | reverse complement strand
CCACTCCGGCACGCACCTGTTCGGCAAGGTCTATCTCGACTGCAACATCACGGTGCGCGGCAATTCGCTGCTCGTGTCGAACTACGCGTACGGAACGCGGGTTGTCTACGGATCGGGCACGAACATCATCAACGCGATTGGCTCCAGCCACGTGCAGCTCAGCGCCGGCACATTCACGACAGCATTCACGGCGCCAGGCTTGGTGACTGGGATGAAGCTGAACAGCTCCACTACCGGATGCTCCCATAGCGGAGCGGCGACGGACGTCATCAACTGCGGCATCACGCTGACGCCGGCACATCTCGACGCCGCGCAAGGCACGGCTGGCTGCGGCAGCAATTGCTACTTCCCCGGCGGCGCTGGGGTCTCCAACTTCAACTGATCCGAGGCACCATGCGCGTCGTCGTTCATCTCAGCCGATTCTATGACTGGGTGCCGGTCCCGCCGGACGTCCTGGTCACGCCGCAGGACCTCGCCAGCGGCCTCGCGATGCCGGGGCGCGAGCCGGGCACCTTCCGCATGCGTGTGGAAAAGCCGGGCCCGACGTACCGCGAGATGCACATCGGCGAGCACACGATCCTCGGCAAGATCTTGGACGAGAAGCTCGACGTCAGGCGCAGCGGCACGGTGCAGACCCGCAAGCAAGCCGTCGCTCACATCGTTGGCCTGTTGCTCGACGATGGCCGCGTGGCGCATGCCCAGTGGTCGTGGATCACCGGCATCGACGTGCACGACGACGGGCCGGACGTCGAGCACGCAAAGAAGCATTTCGCTCCGCACCTGACGGCGGTCCATGGCCGGCACGGGCGCGTCCACATGACGGCTGAGGAGCACGACGCGCACCTCGCCGCGTACAGCGAGACTGCGGACGTCGCCGCCCACCTGCGATCGCACTTCGGAGTCAAGACATCATGAAAACGCTCGCCGAAGCCATTGCCGCTGCCGCGACCCTCGCCTCCCAGGCGGGGCCGTATTCCGTCGTCCACGCGAGCTACCCGGGGCCGAACGGCGAGGACGTGCTCACTGAGCGCGTCCACAACCTTACGACCACCACGGCGACCGGATACACGAACGCGAACGACTGGCTTGCCAAGGCGATGGGCCAAGGCCCGTCGATGGCGTTCGCGACGATCACCGGGAACGCCACGGCGACCGGCGCGACCAGCCTCACGAACTCGGGCGCGTCCTTCCCGACCTCGGGACAGGGACTCGCTGGCTCCATCGTTGCCGCCTCTCGCAACTCGAGCGGCACCGGCTCTACCGTCTACGGGATCGTCGTCTCGAACACGTCGACGGTCCTCACCATCGACCAGTGGTACGACCCGACGTCGACGACGGGCGCTGCGGGCACCACGCCGAACGCCACCGGTGCGTACGTCATCCTGCCGGGGCAGAACCCGGCAGCGTGGCTAGCGGTCACGACCGACTCTGCCTCGCCGACGACGGCCGACACCACGCTCGCGAGCGAGCTCACGACGAGCGGCATGGGCCGCGCTGTCGGGACCTACGCGCACACCGCGGCTGGATCGACGTACACGCTCGTGCACCTATGGACCGCGACGGGCACCGTCACGATCAACAAGGAAGCGCAGTTCGGCGCCGCTACGACGACTGCCGGCGGGGTGATGCCGTTCGAGAGCGCGGAGCCGTCGCCGCCCACGCTCGTCAGCGGCGACACGCTTCAGAACACTGTGACCGTAACTATTTAGAATCATCCATGGCTGGAGACCTGATCGGCCGCACCTACCTGACGTCGTCGAGCGGGACGTTTACGACGTCGGGAAGCACGAACACCATCGTGATCCGCGGCGTCGCCGGAGGCGGTGGCGGCGCGGGATGCACGTCGGTGGCATCGGCGGCCTCGTGTGGCGGTGGCGGCGGCGCGGGCAGCTACCTGGAGAAACAGGTATCCGTCTCTCCGAGCACGGGCTACTCGTACACCTGCGGGGCCGCAGGCACGGGCGTCAGCGGTGGGGCCGGCAACAACGGCGGCAACTCAACGTTCGTCGTCGGTGCCACCACGTACACCTGCCACGGCGGTACGGGTGCGCCGGTCGCGACGGCGACGACGACGACGGGCACGGCCTACGCGGGGGGCGCCGGCGGCACGGTCTCGACGAACGGTGACCTGAACACGACGGGGCAGCCTGGAGCTCCGGGGCAGATGACGGCGGTCACGCC
>DATGFB010000203.1:0-3245 GCA_035309605.1 Jatrophihabitantaceae bacterium | reverse complement strand
CGCGAAACTCCACAACACCGCGATGACGACACTGCGTCCGGTCAGCCGCTGGCCCAACGGCTCGCGTCGCAAGATGCGAAAGAGCAGATCGATGAGTGCGGGAATCGCGCGCGGATGCAGCGCTGCGAGCAACGGCGGAAGCAACAGGAAGGTCCACCAGTAACGATGCAGCGCAGAAGGCGTCGACAACGGTAAGAAGACCGCGGCAACGACAAGTGCGACCGCGAGGTTCAGCGCCAGGGTGATGACATTCGCCGCGAGCATGGTGCGACGTGAGATGCCGCGCCGGCGTCCGAACTCCATCTGCGAGACGACGGGCCACACCGAGCCCGGCAGGTACTTGCCGAGCTGGCTAATGAAGAACACGCGCGACGCGGGCCGCAGCCGGGTTGGTTGATCGAGGCCGCTCAACACCGCGCGCCAAAGGAAGACCAGCACGTACACACCAGCGACGCCCAACGCCAACGACTCGAGCAGCGGCGCGAAGCCGAGGTGATGCACCGCTTCGCGCAAGGTATGTCGGTTGCGCACCACTACCGCGACTGCGACTCCCACCGCGGCGATCCCGATCGCAACCGGAACGAGCGCGCCGAGCGACGGCCGCCGTCTCACCTCGGCGGGCCGATGCGATCGAGCAGCGCCAGATAGCGATCGCCGATGTTGCGCACCGAGAACTCGTCCGCTCTCGCAGCCGCTCCGGAGCCGAGCTGGGCCGCGGTGCCCGCGTCGCCGAGCACGCGCTGCAGCGCCGATTGCAGTGCCGCGCTGTCACCGGCGCGGAACAACAGCCCGGAGCTGCCGTCGACGATCGCGTCGCGCAGGCCAGGCAGGTCCGACGCGATGACCGGACGTCCCGCCGCGAGGGCCTCGAGCAGCGCGACGGGCAGGCCGTCTTGATCGCCGCTCGCGGCGGGTACGGACGGGAACACGACGACCGACGATGCTGCGTACTCGCGGGCGAGTTCGGTGCGGTGCAGCGCCCCGAGAAACGTGACCGGCAGGTCAGCTGCCGCGCTCTGCAGTGCGGCGCGCAGCGGTCCGTCGCCGACGATGTGCACTGTGTATGTCGCAGGGTCGAGCGCGCGCAGTGCCTCCAGGAGGACCGGGACGCCCTTCTTCTCGACGAGCCGCCCGACGAACAGGACGCGGCCCGGCACCGCCTCGACACCCGCGGCACCGGCGCGGATCGCGTCGACGTCGGCGCCCATGGGCAATACGGATGTCCGGTCGCGAGCGGCGCCCAACTCGATCAACCGATCGCGCATGTCGTCGTTCATCGTCGTTACGGCCGCGGAGCGACGCAGCACGGCCTTGATCACGCGTCGGCTGACCGAACCCCGAAGGCCGTAGATGTCCCCGCCGAGTGTCGTCACCAGCATGGAGCGGCCCCGGGCACCGACAAGCGCGGCGATGCCTTGCGGGATGATCCAGTGCACGTGCAGGACGTCCGGATCGAAGCGACGTACGAGTCGCCGCAACGCGAACGTCTCGGCTACGAGGAACGGCAGCACCTGTAGCCAGCGGCTCGGGCGCTGCCGCAAGTTCTCCAAGATCGCGCCGTCGGCAAGGTCCTCCCACCGACGCGGGAAGTATCGAAACCGCTCGACTCGCACGATCTCGTCCCCCGAGCGTAATTGTTCAGAGCGCGTAGCACCGGGGACAGACGGAACGAGAACGGTCGTGTCGTAACGTGTCGCTTCGTGCAGGGCGAGGTCGCGCACGAATGCCGGGGCCGAGTCCGCAGCCGATGAGGGGAACGTCGACGCGACGACCAACAGCCGTCGACGCCCGGTGTCGGCCGTCATGACACACCGAGAGGACGCACCGTGACCGATACCGAGCGCCGCGCCGCAGTCATGGGCGCCGCCGGCTTCATCGGCCACGCGCTGACCGGGGCGTTGCAGGCGCGTGGCATTCCGGTGGCCGGATACACGCGTGCAACCCCTTTCCTGGACGCGACGGGTCGGCTCTCGCCGGGCGCCCGTGCGGCCGACACCGTGTTCTGGCTCGCCAGCAGCATCCGACCGGCGACGGCGTCCGACCATGCCGACGCGGCGGCCGCCGACGAGCGCGCGCTGTCGAGGCTACTGGACGCGCTCGGCACCGAAGGGAACCCGCGCGCACGCGTAGTCGTCGTGAGTTCCGGCGGCACCGTGTACGACTCGACCCATCCGAGCCCGCATGCCGAATCCGCGCCGTTGGCGCCCGCGAACGAGTACGGCGCGGCAATGCTGCGCATCGAATCGCTCGTCGCCGACCGGGCTCCGCAACCGGTGGTCATCCGGGTTTCGAATGCGTACGGGCCGGGCCAACCTGCTCGGCGCGGCCAAGGCGTCATCGCGCACTGGTTGTCCGCAATCGCCGGTGGGGAGCCGATCCATGTGCTCGGGCGCGACGACGTTGCACGCGACTACGTCTTCATCGATGACGTCATCGACGCTCTCATTCGTGTCCACGCGTCGGAAGAGGTGCCGTCAGTCGTCAACGTCGGTTCAGGCGTCCCGACCACGTTGCGCACGCTGCTCGACCACGTACGCGACACGGTGGCGCCCCGCGGAGTCGATGCGCACCACGACCCCGGCCGCAGCTTCGACGCGCCGAGCAACTGGCTCGACGTGTCGCTCGCTGCGGAGGAACTGGGGTGGAAGCCTGCGACTGACTTGCCCGGCGGGCTGACACGGACGTGGCAGCATGTGGCATCGACGGATCGAGGCAACGCATGAGCGACGAGGCGCGGGTTCGACATCGGCAGGGACCTGTGCGCGTCGTGGGCGGCGTGCCCTACCCCAATTCCGACACAACGCTGTCTCTGCTGCCCGGCGCGGTTGTCGGGCGTTGGCTGGCATCGCGTGCGAACGACATCAGCGGGACGATGCTCGACCTCGGCGCGGGTAACCAACCGTTCCGTCCCTGGTACTCGACGTTGGCGAAGCGCACGATCGCGGTCGACGCAGCACCGCTTCCGGGCCTGGACGCGGTCAGCTTCGCCGCACCGCTGCCGTTCCGAGACGCCAGCTTCGACTCGATCCTGTGCACGTCGGTGCTCGAGCACGTCGACAACGCCGAGTACGCGGTCTCCGAGATCGCGCGGGTGCTCAAGCCGGGTGGACGACTGCTCGTTACCGTGCCCTTCCTGTATCCCGAGCACGAAGCGCCGTACGACTTCTGGCGCACGACACATCACGGCCTGCGGTCGGTGCTCGAGCGGCACGGTCTGGTGGTCGAGGACATCGCGGCGCAGGGCG
>DATGFB010000202.1:0-2388 GCA_035309605.1 Jatrophihabitantaceae bacterium | reverse complement strand
GGTCGGCGGCGGTTCCCGCACGACGCCTCGCCACCCACCCTTTCACGTTCCGCTGTTTCCCGCGCGCCACTGCCATCGCTCCGGGCGGGACGTCCTGCGTGATCACCGAACCGGCTGCTGTGTAAGCGCCGTCGCCGACCGTCACCGGCGCGACGATCATGGTGTCCGACCCGATGCGGACGTGATCGCCGACGACGCTGCGGTGCTTGTCGACGCCGTCGTAATTCACGAACACCGTCGCCGCGCCGATGTTCGACTGCTCGCCGATCGTCGCGTCCCCGACGTAGGACAGGTGCGGCACCTTGCTGCCCGCGCCGACCTCGCTGTTCTTCACCTCGACGTACGTTCCGATGTGCGCGCCGTCGGCGAGATCGGTTCCGGGGCGCAGATATGCGAACGGCCCGACGGTCACGTCCGCGCCGATGCGCGCATCGACCGCAACGGTGCGATCGAGCCATGAACCGGCGCCCACGACGGTGTCGCGCAAGGAGGTGAACGGCCCGATCGTCGCGCCGCTCGCGACGTGCGTGGTGCCGTGCAGATCGACGGACGGCAAGAGCGTGACGTCCGGCTCCAACGTCACGTCCGCGTCGAGCCACGTCGTTGCCGGGTCTGTCACCGTGACGCCCGCCCGCATGTGTTCCTCGAGAGTGCGCAGGTTGTACGCGCGATGTGCGGCCGCCAGCTGCACGCGGTCGTTGACGCCGGTGATCTCCAGCGCGGGTGCGGTCTCGACGACGACGCGATGCCCGTCGGCACGCAGAATCGTGACGGCCTCGGGCAGGTACTCCTCGCCCTGTGCGTTGTCGCGGCCGAGCCGGCCGATCGCGTCACGCAACCGAGCATGGTCGAACGCGTACACCCCGGCCGCGACCTCGGTGAGGGCGAGCTCGGCCGGTGAGGCGTCCTTGTGTTCCACGACGCGTACGACGTCGTTGCCGTCGCCGCGGATCACCCGGCCGTATCCCGTCGGGTCGGCGAGCACGCTGCTGAGCAAGGTCGCGGCCGCATCCGATTCGTCCTGTGCCGCGACAAGCGCTCCCAGGGTGGCCGGCGTCAGCAGCGGCGTGTCACCGGAGACCACGAGCACCGTGCCGCTCGCATCGGCCGGGACGAGGTCGAGCGCGACACGCACTGCGTGGCCGGTGCCGTGCTGCACGTCCTGCACGGCCGGCAGCGCGCCCGGCTCGATCTCGGCCAGATGCGCGGTGACGTGGTCGCGTCCGGCCCCGACGACGACGACCGTGTGTCGCGCGGCGAGCGGGCGGACTGCGGCGAGCACATGTCCGAGCAGCGACCGCCCGGCGAATCCGTGCAGAACTTTCGGCGTCCGTGAGCGCATGCGTGTGCCTTCACCCGCAGCGAGGACTATGACTGCGAGGGGAGCTTCGCGCACGGCCAAACCGCACCTTTCGCAGGGCTGAACGGAGTACCGCGAGCCTAACGGCTCGCGCTGAAACTGCTGGGGGGCTCGGACTCGAACCGAGACTGCACGGCTCCAAAGGCCGGCGGGCTGCCGATTACCCCACCCCCCACTGCCGGGGAAGGTCAGCCTACCGAGCCCGCGACACACCGCAGCCGATTGGCACCTACGCAGGCGTAGGTTACGCTGGCGTAACCAGGCCCGCCGACCGAGAGAGACGGACCGCAATGACCCTTCTTGACGAACGCCCAACAGCTGGCCCGAAACCCGTCATGGAAGGTACGAAGAAACGCGGTGAACAGCTCGCGCTGTACACGTTCGTGATCGTGCCGTTCCTCGCTTTCATCGCGGCGATCCCGATCGCATGGGGCTGGGGGATGAGCTGGACCGACGTCGTGCTGATGATCGTCTTCTACTTCGGGTCCGGCTTCGGCGTGACGGTCGGCTACCACCGGTACTTCACGCACAGCTCGTTCAAGGCCAGGCCCGGCCTGCGGGTAGCGCTGGCGATCGCCGGCAGCCTCGCGATGCAGGGACCGGTCGTCACCTGGGTGGCCGACCACCGGCGGCACCACAAGTACAGCGACAAGGAGGGCGACCCGCACTCGCCCTGGCGCTACGGCGACGACGCCAAGGCCCTGGCGAAGGGGCTGCTCTGGGCGCACACGCTCTGGCTGCTCGACCCCAACCAGACCTCGCAGGAGAAGTTCACCCCCGACCTGCTCGCGGACAAGAAGATCCGCACGGTGGACGCCTGGTTCCCGGCCATCGTCGCGTTCTCGCTCCTCGGCCCGGCCCTGGCCGGCGGCCTGTGGGGGATGTCCTGGCACGGCGCGCTCACCGCGTTCTTCTGGGCGGGACTGGTCCGCGTCACGTTCCTGCACCACGTGACCTGGTCGATCAACTCGATCTGCCACACCTGGGGCAACACCGACTGGCAGTCGCGCGACCGGTCGGTGAACGTG
>DATGFB010000201.1:0-3592 GCA_035309605.1 Jatrophihabitantaceae bacterium | reverse complement strand
TCGCGCGTGATCTCACCGTGCGCGGCAACCTCGCACTTGCGCTGCAACTGGACGGCTTGTTCCCCGGCGAACCCGACGATGCGACGCGCACGCTCACCCGCTCGACCGTTGCGAGTGGTATCGAGACGTTCTATCTCGAAGCCGGCCCGATGTCGGCACCGACCGTCGTGCTCGTGCACGGACTGGGTGCGACGAACGCATCGATGCTGCCGCTCGTGCATGCGCTGTCCAGCGAGTTCCGCGTGCTCGCACCGGACCTGCCCGGTCACGGCGGCACACAAGCGAAGGGTGACGCGCACGCTGCCGAATACCTCGGCAACTGGCTGCTCGCGTTCATTCGCGAGACGTGCGACCAACCGGTCGTGCTGGTGGGCAACAGCCTCGGCGGGCGTACCTCGCTGGAGGCCGCGCTGATCTCTCCCGAGGACGTGCGCGGCTTGGTGCTGCTGTGTTCGGCCGTCGCGTTCCGCAAGCTGCGCCAGTTCGTGCCGGTCGTCCGGCTGGTGCGCAGCGAGCTGGCGACCTTGCCGGTGCGGTTCCCTCGCAGCTTGGTCGCGCGCGGTCTGCGCAGCCTGTTCGCGGACCCCACCCGACTGCCCGATGCATGGCACGAGGCGGCGATCGACGAGTTCCTGCGGGTCGTCGGCATCCGTGCGAACCGGCAAGCGATCTTCTCGGCGCTGCGCCACATCTACCTGGACGAGCCGTTCGGTGAGAGCGGTTTCTGGGAGCGGCTGCCGTCGCTCGTGCCGCCGGCGCTGTTCTTGTGGGGGGACGAGGACGTGCTCGTGCCGGCCGGCTTCTCGAAGTTCGTCTCCGAGGCGCTCCCGAGCGCCGAGTCGGTGGTGCTGCAGGACTGCGGGCACGTGCCGCAGTTCGAGCATCCGGAGCTCACCGCGCGCTACGCGCGCGACTTCATCGCCAGCCTGCCCGAACTCGCTGAACCCGCCGACTCCTTCGGCTGATCGAGAGCGGTCTTCCGTCGATCGATCGGATTCTGCTGGTGATCGACGAGAGTGGTCAGAGCGATTCGATCAGTTTCTCCGCGGCGGTGTAGGGGTCGGTCTCGCCCGCGACGACGCGCCGGGCGGCCTCACCGAGCGCAGCAGAGCCGTGCACGGCGGCGAAGCGCTGGCGCACCTCCCCCACCGCGATCGCCTCGATCTCGGCCGCAGCCCGGCTCTCGCGGCGGCGTTCGAGCACGTCGTGGCGTTGCATCCACTCGCGGTGCTTGTCGATCGCGGCCACCACGTCCTCGATGCCCTCGTTGCGCGTAGCGACCGTTCGCACGATCGGCGGACGCCACGCGCCGGCGGCCGAATGCCGGCCACCGAGCGAGAGCATGTACCGCAGGTCGCGCGCGACTTGATCGGCACCATCGCGATCGGCCTTGTTGACGACGTACACGTCGGCGATCTCGAGAATGCCGGCCTTCGCCGCCTGGATGCCGTCACCCATTCCCGGCGCGAGCAACACGATCGTGGTGTCGGCGAGCGACGCGATCTCGACTTCGGCCTGACCGACACCGACCGTCTCGACCAGCACCACGTCGCACTGCGCTGCGTCGAGCACCCGAAGTGCCTGTGGCACCGCGGCCGACAAGCCGCCGAGCTGCCCGCGCGAGGCCATCGAGCGGATGAACACACCGTCGTCGGTCGCGTGCTCCTGCATGCGTACGCGGTCGCCGAGCAGCGCACCGCCGGAGAACGGCGAGGACGGGTCGACCGCGAGCACGCCGACGCGCTTGCCGTCCGTGCGCAACGCCGTCACGAGCGCGGACGTCGACGTCGACTTGCCCACGCCCGGCGAACCGGTGAGGCCGACGACTTGACTATGGCCGGTGTGCGGTGCGAGCGCTGCCGCGACGTCGCGCAGCTGAGGCGAATCGTTCTCGACGAGCGAGATCAGCCGGGCGACCGCGCGCGCATCACCGTCGCGCGCCCGCGAGACGAGATCAGCGACGTCGACGCCACGCCGGTCTGCGACCATCCCCGGGACGGTACCGCGCGGCGGCGCCAACTAGGCCGGGACGTGCAGGATCAGCGCGTCACCCTGGCCGCCGCCACCACACAGGGCCGCCGCGCCCGTGCCGCCACCACGACGCTTGAGCTCGAGGGCGAGTGTCAACGCGAGACGCGCGCCGGACATCCCGATCGGGTGGCCGAGTGCGATCGCGCCGCCGTTGACGTTCACGATGTCGTCGCTCACGCCGAGTTCCCGCATCGACTGCAGGCCGACCGCGGCGAAAGCCTCGTTGATCTCGATGAGATCGAGGTCGGCGACGGTGAGGTTCTGCTTGCGCAGCGCGTCCTTGATGGCGTTGGCCGGCTGCGACTGAAGCGAGTTGTCCGGTCCGGCGACGTTGCCGTGCGCGCCGATCTCGGCGAGCCAGGTCAGACCGAGCTCCTCCGCCTTGGCCTTGCTCATGACGACCACCGCAGCGGCACCGTCTGAGATCTGCGAGGACGAGCCGGCCGTGATCGTGCCGTCCGTCATGAACGCCGGCTTGAGCCTGGCGAGCGACTCGACCGTCGTGTCGCCGCGAATGCCTTCGTCCTCACGGAACTCGATCGGGTCGCCCTTGCGCTGCGGGATCGACACCGGCGTGATCTCGTCGTCGAACACGCCGTTCTTCTGCGCGAGCGCCGCGCGCTGGTGCGAGCGCGCGCTGAACTCGTCCTGCGCCTCGCGCGACAGGCGGAGCATCTTGTTGAAGTTGTCCGTGGACTCACCCATCGGGATGTTGTCGAAGATGTCGGTGAGGCCGTCGTAGGCCATCGCGTCGAGCACCTGGATCGAGCCGTACTTGTACCCCTCGCGCGACTTCGGCAGCAGGTGCGGCGCGTTGGTCATCGACTCCTGGCCGCCCGCGACGATGATGTCGAACTCGCCGGCGCGAATGAGCTGGTCGGCGAGCGCGATCGCGTCGAGGCCCGACAGACACACCTTGTTGATCGAGATCGCGGGCACGCTGAGCGGGATGCCGGCTTTGAAGGCGGCTTGACGGGCCGGGATCTGGCCCGCGCCGGCCTGCAGCACCTGGCCCATGATCACGTACTGGACCTGCTCGGGCTGCACACCGGAGCGCTCGAGCGCGGCCTTGATGGCGAATCCGCCGAGGTCGGCACCGGAGAAGTCCTTCAGCGAGCCGAGCAGGCGTCCCATCGGGGTCCGCGCGCCGTTGACGATGACCGATCCAGCCATGGGAACTCCTCCAAGACCCTGCGGGTGAACCTGTTAACTCTATCGACGCACACCCGAATCACGCCCGCCTCACCTTTGTGAACCAGCGCACCCCGGCCTGCGCAGGCCTGGATTTCCTTGCCAGGATTGAGGGATGCCCGCAGTGAGCTTGTTCTCGAAGATCGACCATGTCGGCATCGCAGTGCCCGATTTGGACGCGGCCATCGCGTTCTACCGGGACACGTTCGGCGTCGTCAGCGTGCACGAAGAGGTGAACGAGGAGCAGGGCGTACGCGAGGCGATGCTCGCCGTCGGCGACGGTGCTACGCGCATCCAGCTGCTCGCGCCGCTCAACGACGCCTCGACGATTGCCAAGTTCATCGACCGCAACGGGCCGGGCGTCCAGCAG
>DATGFB010000200.1:0-2030 GCA_035309605.1 Jatrophihabitantaceae bacterium | reverse complement strand
GGTCCGCTGCCGGGGAACGGGTCGATGGTCGCGGCGCTGCGCCATGCGACCGGCGCCGTGCCGGTGGCGACGGGCAAACCCGACCCGGCCATGCATCGCGAGTCGGTGCGCAGATCCGGTGCGCGCAATCCGGTCGTGGTCGGCGACCGGCTCGACACCGACATCGAGGGCGCGAACGCGGTGGGCTGTGCGAGCTTGCTCGTCCTGTCGGGTGTGACCCATCCGGTCGATCTGCTGAGTGCACCGCCACGGCAACGGCCCACGTTTGTGGCGCGCGACCTCGGCGGTCTGTTGTACAGGCATCGGACGCCGGTCCGCGTCGCGGGCGGCTTCGAGTGCGGCGGGTGGGCCGTGCACCCGGAGAGCGACGCGCTGCACCTCGGCGCGCTGCCGAACAACACGGCGATTGACAGCAGCGGCGTGCACGGCGACGACGGGCTCGATGCGCTACGCGCCTTGTGTGCGTGCGCGTGGGACACCGATCGCACGTTGGCGGGTGCCGACATCCGGTGTATCGGAGACGGCGCGCTCGCGGCCGCGGAGTTGGCCCGCCTCGGCCTGGACCGCCCGACGGGTTAGCGGCGCCGTCAGCTAACAGCGCTGTGGGCTAGAAGATCGTGCGCAACCGGAGCAGGTCGCGCACACCGGCATCGATCCGCACGCGTCCCGTTGCCCACGCCGAGGCCATCGGCAGCTCGCCGGCGACGAGCGCGATCAGGTCGTCGCTCGTCATGGACATGCGAATCTGCGCTTTCGGGTCGCCGTCCATCTGGCGGATGTCGGTCAGCTCGCCGTCGCGCAACCGGCCGGCGAAGGTGACGTCGAGGTCGCGCAGCGTGCAGCTGAGCGTCCGGTCGAAATCGGCGCGTTTGCGCGTCACGTGATCTGCCGTGGTCAGCCGCGCGGCGAGATCGTGAAACGCCTGAGCACACTGCTCCACGCTCGCCATGCAAACAACCTCCGTCGTCTCGGTGCGGCGTGATCCCGGCTCGGCCGGGCCGGCAGTCGACGCGTACACGCCAGGCGAGCGGATCGACGCTACCGCAGCGCTACCGGGTACGTTCGCTGCATGAGCGAGCCGACCGACGCCAACGAGGCCATGCAGCCGGCCGCTGAGCCCGTCACGGAGCCCGCTACTGGGCTCGTCACTGAGCCGGTCACTGGGCCGGTCACTGAGCCGGTCACTGGGCCGGTCACTGAGCCCGCCGCTGACGCGGCGACACTGCAGCAGGCGGACGAGGAGGACGCACCGGCCGGAGCGCCGGTGGATCCCGACGTCGCCGACGCGCTTGCTTCGCTTGCCGACCGGCCGCTGGCCGAGCACGCCGAGGTGTACGAGGAACTGCACGTGCGTCTGCAGCGCACCCTCGCGGAGATCGACGGCGGCTGATGCGGTGGCCCGTCGCGTCCAACGTCTCGACGCAGAACTGGTGCGCCGTGGCCTTGCCCGTTCGCGCGAGCATGCCTGCGAACTGATCGCGGCCGGGCGCGTCGAGGTGCGTGGCGTGCGCGCGCAGAAACCCGCGACGGGAGTTGACGCGGAGGCGGGCATCCGGGTCGTCGCCGACTCCGACGACCCGGGTTATGCGTCACGCGGCGGTCACAAACTCGCGGGCGCGCTCGCTGCGCTCCCGCAGATCTCGGTACGCGGCAAGCGCTGCCTCGACGCCGGCGCCTCGACCGGCGGATTCACCGACGTCTTGTTGCGCGCCGGCGCGCGCGAGGTCGTCGCCGTGGACGTCGGGTACGGCCAGCTCGCGTGGCAGTTGCGCTCCGACGAACGAGTCGTCGTGCACGACCGCACCAACGTGCGCGAGCTGACTGCGGACGCGATCGGCGGGCCCGCCGAGCTCACCGTGGCCGACCTGTCGTTCATCTCGCTTCGATTGGTGTTGCCCGCGCTCGCGTCGTGCACCGACCCAGCGGGCGATCTACTGCCGATGGTCAAGCCGCAGTTCGAAGTGGGACGCGAACGACTGGGCAGTGGCGGTGTGGTGCGCGATCCGCAACTTCGTGCCGAGGCCGTCCTC